>JAHEDB010000024.1 GCA_024641465.1 Chromatiales bacterium
CTGGGCAAACTTCTCCAGATCCGGGCGGCGCGCCATGCTGCCGTCTTCATTGAGGATCTCGACAATCACCGAGGCCGGTTCGAGGTTAGCCATGCGGGCCAGATCACAACCGGCCTCGGTATGACCGGCGCGTGTCAGCACGCCACCGGGCTGGGCCTTGAGGGGGAAGACATGCCCCGGCTGGACGATATCACTGGGTTTGGCGCCCACCGCAACCGCGGCGCGAATGGTCACTGCGCGGTCCGCGGCGGAAATACCGGTAGTCACCCCTTTGGCCGCCTCGATCGACAGCGTGAAGTTGGTGGAATGCAGATCATTGTTGCTCTTGACCATCAGTGGCAGGCTTAGTTGCTCGCAACGCTCCTGGGTCAGGGTCAGACAGATCAGGCCCCGGCCGTATTTGGCCATGAAGTTGATATCATCAGCCCGCACCAGTTCGGCGGCCATAATGAGATCACCCTCGTTTTCACGATCCTCGTCATCCATCAGGATGACCATTTTGCCCTGACGGATGTCTTCGACGATCTCTTCTATATTATTCAGTTGCATATTCGGCTCTTAATTCAATTCTGCCATCACAATCTATTTCATAAAGCCGTGTTCGGCCAACAATTCCCGGCTGAGGCCCTGCGCACCGGGCTCGGCGGCCTTGTCGCCCAGCAACAGGCGTTCCAGGTAGCGGGCGATTATATCGACTTCCAGGTTGATCGGGTCACCTGTTTTCATATTTCCCATGGTCGTCTCCACCAGGGTATGGGGGACGATGTTGAGGGTAAACTCGGCGCCCGCGACCGTGTTGACCGTCAGGCTGATGCCATCGACGCAGATCGAACCCTTTTCGGCGATATATTTCGCCAGTTCGGCCGGGGCCTTGATATGAAAACGGACCGAGCGACCGTCATTATAACGCTGAGTAATCTCACCGATACCATCGACATGGCCACTGACCAGATGCCCTCCCAGTCGGGTCTGGGGCGTAAGGGCCTTTTCCAGGTTCACCGCCAGGCCGGTCTTGATCCGGCGAAAGGTGGTGCGGGCCAGGGTTTCACCCGAGACATCGGCCCAGAAGCCGTCACCGGGTAAGTCCACGGCGGTCAGGCAGACCCCGTTGACGGCGATGCTGTCACCCAGCTGTACATCGCCCAGATCCAGCTTTTTGGTCAGGACCCGTACACGGCAGTCCCCACCCTTGGGTTCGATAGCCACGATCTGACCGATAGATTGTATGATGCCGGTAAACATAACTTATTTCCTGATCACCTTCGCTGTGATGCGCATGTCCTGACCGACCATACGACGTTCAATAATATTCAGTTCGATCTTTTGCTCCATGGTCTTCAGCGCAGGCAGACGAAACAGGGCCCGGGCGCTGTCCCCCATCAGACTCGGGGCGACATAGATGACCAGTTCATCGATCAGGCCGGCCTGCATAAAACCGCCACTCAGGGTCGCACCGGTCTCCACCAGCAGCTCGTTGATCTCCATTTCACCCAGTTGATCCAGTACGGACTCCAGGTCCACATCGGTGGCGCAAAACGGCAGATTAATGACTTTGGCACCCGCCGCCTCCAGTTCACTCTTACCCACCTCATCACCACAGGTAAAGACAACCGTCTCGCCCGGCTGTTTGAGAATCCTGGCATCGGCAGGCATGCTGAGGTGGGTATCGACCACCACCCGCAGGGGTTGATTACGAACTTCTTCAGAGCGCACGGTCATCGACGGGTCATCGGCCAGCACGGTCCCGACCCCGGTGAGGATCGCCGAACTGCGGGCGCGCAACCGTTGTACATCCAGCCGCGCCGCCTCCGAGGTGATCCACTTGCTCTCACCACCGGCCATGGCGGTCCGACCATCCAGACTCATGGCCAGCTTACAACGCACAAACGGCCGACCAAAGCGCATCCGTTTGATAAAACCGGGATTGAGGGCCTCCGCCTGGGCCTCGTACAGGCCCGAGGCAGTATCGATACCGGCCGCCGTTAATTGTGCCAGACCGTTACCCGCCACGCGCGAATGGGGGTCGACCATGGCGGCAATGACTCTTGTCACCCCTGCCTGGATCAAGGCCTCGGTGCACGGTGGTGTACGCCCCTGATGGCAACAGGGTTCCAGTGTGACATAAACCGTTGCCCCTCTGGCCTGCTCGCCGGCCTGTCGCAGCGCATTGACCTCGGCATGGGGGCCGCCAGTGTATTCGTGCCAGCCCTCACCGACGATCCGGCCATCCTTAACGATGACGCAGCCGACACGGGGATTGGGGTGGGCCGTATACAGGCCCTTTTTTGCCAGCCGCAAGGCGCGGGCCATATATTCGTAATCGCTTGCTGAAAAATCCACTACTTACTCACTAAAATTTAATCTTCATCGGGCAACAGGGACTGTTGCTGCTTTTTTTCTTCGGGGGTCGGTTCCTGCCGCAGGCGTTCGATCTCTTCCTCGAAGGCACTGACATCCTGGAAGCTGCGATAGACCGAGGCAAAACGCACATAGGCCACCTGGTCCAGGTCACGCAGGGCCAGCATCACCCACTCACCGATACGCAGGGCGGGGATCTCCCGCTCACCGAGGGAACGAATACGCTTCAGGATGCGATTGACGGCGGACTCTACATCGTCGGTTTCCACCGGACGCTTTTCCAGCGCCCGCCAGATACCGGTACGTAGTTTGCCCTCATCGAAGGGTTCGCGCCGGCCATCACTTTTCACCACCCGCGGCATGACCAGTTCGGCCATTTCAAAGGTGGTAAAGCGTTCGCTACAGGTCAGACACTCACGCCGCCGCCGCACCATCGCCCCCTCACCGGCCAGACGGGAATCGTTCACCTTGGTATCCTCGGCACCGCAGAATGGACAATGCACTGTTTTAGTCTCGAGGATCGAGGAGCGAGTGGCTAGGGGGTGTAACACCCGAGCATAGCATCGGTCTCGCAGCTCGCAACTCGATACTCGCCACTGGGGTTATTGATAAACCGGGTAACGGGAACACAGGTCCAGCACCTTGCTCTGGGTGCTCTCGATCACCGCATTGTCACCCTTGGACTCGATCACATCACACATCCAGCCCGCCAGCACCTTGGCCTCGGCCTCGCCAAAACCACGGGTGGTGATGGCCGGGGTGCCGACGCGGATACCGCTGGTGACAAAGGGTGACTGGGGGTCATTCGGTACGGCATTTTTATTGATCGTGATATTCGCCGCCCCCAACCAGGCATCGACATCCTTGCCGGTCAGGCCCTGACTGATGAAGCTGACCAGAAACAGGTGATTTTCGGTCCCGCCGGAGATCACCTCAAAACCACGGTCCATAAATACCTTGGCCATGGTCTTGGCGTTTTTAACGACCTGCTGTTGATAGGTCTTGAAATCGTCTTGCAGGGCCTCTTTGAAGGCCACGGCCTTGGCGGCGATCACATGCATCAGTGGCCCGCCCTGGGTACCGGGGAAGATCATGGAATTGAGTTTTTTCTCGATCTCGGGATTGGCCTTGGCAAGAATGATGCCGCCACGGGGACCACGCAGGGTCTTGTGGGTAGTCGAGGTAGTGACATCGGCAATCTGCACCGGATTGGGATAGACACCCGCGGCGATCAGACCGGCCACGTGCGCCATATCGACCATCAGGTAAGCGCCGACTTCGTCGGCAATCTTGCGGAACCGCTGCCAGTCCACCACCTGGGAATAGGCCGAAAAACCGGCGACGATCATCTTTGGCTTGTGTTCCCGGGCCAGGCTCTCGACCTGCGCATAATCGATCTTGCCGGTCTTTTCATCCAGGCCGTACTGCACGGCATTGAATAATTTACCAGAGAAATTCACCTTGGCGCCGTGGGTCAGGTGGCCGCCATGGGCCAGACTCATGCCCAGCACGGTATCGCCCGGCTGCAACAGGGCAAAATATACTGCCGCATTGGCCTGGGAACCGGAATGGGGCTGAACATTGGCATAATCCGCGCCAAACAGCTTCTTCACCCGGTCGATGGCCAATTGCTCGGCCACATCCACGTTCTCACAACCGCCATAATAGCGTTTGCTGGGGTAACCCTCGGCATATTTGTTGGTCAGTACGGAGCCCTGGGCCTCCATGACCCGTGGGCTGGCGTAGTTTTCGGAGGCAATGAGCTCGATATGCTCTTCCTGCCGAACCCGTTCCTTTTCCATCGCCTGCCACAACTCATCGTCAAACCCGGCGACTTTCATATCTTTCTTGAACATGTATGCCCTCAATTCTTTTGAATCAAATATTTACACTAGGAATATGCCAATTCAGATCCAGCAAAATCGGCCCCCAAAATGGGGCTAAATACTAACCGATCTGGCCCTAAAAAGCATTTCCAGAGAACGACTTAAGGGTAATTACTATGTCAGAAAAATGGTTGTTGTAATGACACTTACATGAAAGCTGCCAACTGACCGGCTCTTCGACAGGATATTCTGACGGCTATATTGGCTCCGGCGGAGATGTGCAGTGTTTTGATTACACAGCACCCGCAACTTCTGCTGTGGATACAGATTGCCGCTGTCTAGTTTTGGATAAAACCAGTGACACACTGAGTAGTGACCGTAGGGCCGGCATCAGTATCAGCTAAGTGGGAGTACCGTAAATAGGTAGATTAGCAAATGGGCAAGGATTGCTGGTCCGGTAAGCCCCTAAGCCCAGAAAATAAACGGCTGTGCAATAAAAAAAGCCGATCACCATGGTGATCGGCCTTTATAGTTTCAAGCTCTGAATATAGTCAGATTAGAAATGGACGTTATAACCCACACCGATGGCCAATTGGTCCATCTTGGCTTTTGCACCCGTACCAGAATCGGTCTGCTCATTTTCAGGGACATACGCAAAGTAACTGGTCAGGTCAGAATCCTTGCCCAGCTTGTTGGTCATACCGACAGTATAATGGTCTTCAGTAATCGCAGGGGCAAGCAGGTTAGTTTGAACCTTGTTATCCGGGATCGGGCTCTTGCCATGGTTCAGGCCAACACGAAAGGTGGTGTCGGTCGATGACTTGAATTCAAGACCAATCTTCAGGATAGTCTGGTCTTCCCAGCCAAAGAGCTCTTTGAATACAGCCACGTCTGACCATTTAACCTGTATGACATCTGCCACCAGTTTCATGTTACTACCGAGTTTTTGCGTCACACCGACACCGTACATGGGTGGCAGGTTCAGGGCGCAATCAGATACTGTTGAAAACATATATTCGCAATGCTTGGTCATTTTGTCCATTTTGATTGCGGACTGATATGTTAGACCGATATTGGTGTCGCCCAGATCGACCACGTAGCCCACTTTGAAGCCATAGCCAGTCGCTGAGTCAGAGCGGTTGTCTGGCATATTCTTCGTCATGGCAGGTCCTTTTGTTTCTAACGACTCAGACCCTAACAACAGAGAGAAACCGATAGAACTCTTTTCTGAAAACTTATAGCTAATGGTCGGAGCGATCACAAAACCTTCCAGATTCATACCAGTGACAGGCACACCAGCGCCAAAGGTATTTGCAGGATATTCCGTATTCATGCCGCCCATGGCATAGGCCAGGATACCCCAATCCATTTTATCATTGATGTTCGTCAGCCAACCGCCCTGGGGGATGATGAAATAATCATTTGCGCTAGCTACATAGCCGCCACCAACATCGATAGAACGGTTTGGATTGAACACAGAAGCGCCGACTGCCCATTGCTTGCTCACCTTTGATGTCAAGGCAGGGTTATCTACGGCTGACATAGTTTCTACGCCATTCGCAATGCCCGCTCCACCCACACCGTGGGCCGCCATACCATTACCCAAGGGTAATATACCATTGGTCGCCATAGCGGCCATCGGCATCGCCAGTGTGGCCGCTGCTGCCAGCGTAACCATTTGTTTACGTAACTTACTCATTGGAAACTTCCTCCTAGGTTATTTAAGTGCTCAGTGTTGCTATTAGTTGTATTTGTGCAACGTTGTGTTGTCATACTACATCGATAAAGTATGCAACAAGCATTGCGGGCAATATCTCACCGCTATCACGAACTGTCAACAATTTTGTATATAAGCAACTACTGTATAACTAATATGTAAAAATTTAGAGTTTGAGGAATTTTATCAGGTAATTTTTTATGTAAAAAAGCGAGATAGAAATCTATCTCGCTTTTGCTTTGTTCCCGTTATTGTTCGAACCGTTAAATTAGCTAAACAAGTAGATATCCGATTACCCGGCAAGTTCGAAGAAGGTCGCGGCGCTACCGTATTTAAAAGGCCATTAATGAAATCTGATGCTTTGCGGTCACAAAAATCAACCGGCATCTGACAAGCAAGCATCTTGATATCAGATTCGATGCGTATCTCGCACACCTGTTCGGCTAACTTGCCACTTGAGACTTCGACAATATGGCTAAAACTGACTGGTCACATGCGACGAAATAGCAGTTCGACCTAAAATGACTGGCCTTGGTCAGCTTTAATAACCGTTGGCCTGAGGGGAATAAGAGATTAATACTTCATTGTCCAACAAAGTCTCGATGAGCACAATGTCACCCCCAATCGAGGGTTCCCTGGGTTACAACGATGCCGAGCTATAAGCCAACATCGTCATCCCCGGCTGAACAAATTTAAATTGAACAGGCCAGCGTCCATGCCAACACAGGGTTCAAATGGATCAGGATTTTTTGATCAGGAAGAAGAATTTACCGCCTTCTTCTTTTGATTCCATCAGTGTATTGCCGGTTTGTTTGGAAAAGGCTTCAAAATCTTTTACCGAACCAGGATCAGTCGCAATAATGTGCAGAACCTGTCCGCCGGACATACCCGCCAATGTCTTTTTGGCACGCAGGATGGGTAATGGGCAGTTGAGGCCCGATGCGTCAAGTTCTTGGTCAAACGCTGACATGTGCTTCTCCTTCAGATCTTAAGTGAGTTAGATTTTTTGGTAACTGAGTATGTGTATTAGTATTTAAAACCGTACTTATATGATATTCGTCTTGGCCATGACAAGCAATTTTTCCATCTCCGGGCTACCAGACATGGGAGGAAAACCACATCCAGGTAGCTTACTAAACTATTTTCCGATTCAACGAGGCCCGCAATATCAACCAGTTAACACCTGTTTTCAGTACCTTATGTTACAAAACGGGCAAGCCGGCCCACATAGCACTTGCCCGTCGCTCGCGTGCACACATAAGTATCCGTGCTTGTTTTTTTCCCCCTGGCCCAGTCTGACTATCGGATAATACTTTGGCACTAAGGCCATTTTGTCGTGTCATAGATGGTGTTGCTTCCGTACTGTAATTAACAGTACATATACACTATGATTTAGCATTGAAGACCACCCGTAGTTAGCTATCCATGAGAAAATTCAAATACTTACGCAATAGCCTCAGCCTGATCCTCAGCTTTTCAATCGCCATCCAGCCGCTGGTTCGTGCCGAAGAATTGCTGATGCCAGACATGGGAAATACGGCTGACTACGGTGTCAGCCCGGCGGAGGAAAAAAAGACCGGCGAGGCGGTGGTGCGTAATATACGCCGGGGTGGTGGCGTGGTTGACGATCCCCTGATTGAAGATTATCTGGATCATCTTGGCTATCGTTTGATCTCAAGCACTAACCATGCCGAGCAGAACTTCAAGTTTTTCCTAATTAATGACAAGGTATTAAACGCCTTTGCCCTGCCTGGTGGCTACATAGGTATCAATTATGGTCTCATCATGGCCACGGAATCCGAGAGTGAACTGGCCTCCGTCATGGCCCATGAAGTTGCCCATATTACCCAACGTCACCACGTACGCGCCTATGAGGCAGGCACGGGTCAGGGCCCGATTCTGGCCGCCTTGATCGCTGCTATGATCCTCGGTGGCGGCAATAACCAGATTGGAGAAGCGGCCTTCGCCGCAACCGCCGCAGGTATGATGCAGAGCCAGATCAATTTCACCCGAGCAAATGAAAAAGAAGCCGATTACATCGGTATTAGTATGCTGGCCAGTGCGGGCTATGATCCCATGTCCATGGCAAGTTTTTTTGGACGTCTGGAAAAAGAAAGCAGCCTGTATGGATCCACCACGCCGGAATTTCTCCGCAGCCATCCAGTCACCTCCAACCGTATCGCCGACGCCACCAATCGCGCAACGGGACTGAAACCGAAAAAACACGATTACGATAAACAAAGTTTTTACCTCATCCGTGCACGGATCCGCGCCCTGGCTGAGGAAGACAAGCACTCTGCGATAACTGAATTTGCCAAACGGCTGGAGAGTGGCCGCTTTCAAAATCGTGCAGCCGAAGAGTATGGCTATGCCCTGGCACTCATTAAAGACAAGCAATATGCCAAGGCAGATAACATACTGAGCAGGCTATTGGAAAAAGATCCTACCCGTATCGCCTATCTGGTTGCCAAAGGTGAAGTTGAGGGTTCTGACAAACGAATCAAACAATCACGCTCCACTTTTGCCAGGGCGATGGAGCTATATCCGGATAACAAGGTAGTCATTTATTACTATGTACAAAGTCTGTTAAAAAACAGGGAATTTGTCATGGCCCGCGACCTGCTTAACAAGGTCCTGCGTACACCGGATAATCTGCCACAACTCTATAAGTTTCTGTCCGAGGCAGAATCCGGCTTAAATAATGCCAGTGGTGTGCACCAGGCCCTCGCAGAATACAATTTTTATATTGGTCAACCACATGAAGCCATCCGGCAGATGCAACTGTCAATGAAGTCCAGCAAGGGTGATGACTTCTATCTTAATGCGAAACGAGAAGCACGTATCGCCGAATACCAGCGTGAAATCATCCCCGGTGCGACCAATCATTGATCATCATTAGCACAATTCAAGCAGTATATAAGTTAATGCTAATTTTCTAAATATTTCTTGCCCCCTTGTCATCCATCGTCGTTCATGTATCCTAGTGCACTTTGCAGATACCTTAATTTTCTGCGAAATAATAATGATACTTGCATTCAGCCCTGGTTGAATTGTAAGACCGTAAATGATTGAGGAGGAGACCTATGCGGAAGCCCGCCAAACTAGTCTTAGCTGCAAGTGCTGTCGCCATGCTGTTAGGCGCCACCCTGGCACCTATGTCAGCCTATGCCGCCAGTGCGGAAGAAGGCAAAAAGATTGCTGAAGATCGTAAAAAGGGTAATTGTGTGTCCTGTCACGCCTATGAAGGTGCAGACATGCCAGGTAATGCCGCGCCGCCCCTGGTGGCTATGAAAGCGCGTTATCCTGACAAGGCCAAATTACGTGCCCAGATCTATGATCCTACCAAGGCAAACCCCAACACCATCATGCCTCCCTTCGGCAAGCATGGCATTTTGTCTGACAAGGAAATTGATGCAATCGCCGAGTGGGTTCACACCCTGTAATCTCGTTATCGCTGTCACACAAACATAAATAAAATTCTCTGGGAGAAACAGAATGAAACGTAGAAGCTTTCTCAAAGGCACTATGGCAAGCAGCGCAGTCGCGGTTGCCGTTGGTGCCGGTTTGCTAAACCCTCGCAATGTACTGGCCGCCTGGCCACAAGGCGCTTTCGACGCCAAAAGCTTTCAGGACGCAATGACCGGCCTGTTTGGCAGTGCAGACAATACCGCAAGCGGTGATATCCAGATCAAGGCACCTGACATTGCGGAAAATGGCGCGGTTGTTCCCGTTACGGTTAACACCAAAATGACCAACGTCAGTGCAATTGCCATCGTCGCAGAAAAAAATGGCCAGCCCCTGGCTGCCAACTTCGAACTGGCCGCCAATGCCAAAGGTACGGTTTCAACCCGTATCAAAATGGGTAAAACCATGGATGTCGTTGCCGTGGTCAAGTCCGGTGGCAAATTGTATACCGCCCGTAAAAATGTCAAGGTCACCATTGGTGGTTGCGGCGGTTAAGGCAGACAGAGGAGAACATAATAATGGCAAATTCAATTCGTATACGCGCCCAGATAAGTGGTGACACCGCCACTGTAAAGGCTCTGATTACTCACCCGATGGAAACCGGGCAACGTAAAGACAAAAAAACCGGTAACAAGATCCCGGCTCATTTCATCCAGGAAGTAAAGTGCGAACACGGCGGCAAAGTCGTGGTGAATGCACAGTGGGGCGCCGCGGTATCCAAAAATCCTTACCTGTCTTTTGCCTTCAGTGGCGCCAAGGCCGGTGATACCGTCAAGTTGAGCTGGGTAGATAATAAGGGCGAAAGCGATACCGCTGAAGCCAAAGTTAAATAACAACCTGAATAGAATCAGAACAGGAGTTATCACAATGAGAAAACTGATAATCGCTGCCGCTGCACTGGCCCTGACCGCACCACTGGTCAGCCAGGCAACACCGCAGTCAGACCTTGAACACATGAAAAAATATTTTGCCAAGAAATTCCCTGGCGTCCAGTATCAGGACTATGCCAACGGTGTATATGCCCTGGACAAGGGCCGTCGCGTTGAATGGGAAGCCATGGAGGAATTCCCTCCCTATGAACCCGGTGTAGAAATCGGCAAATCCCTGTTCAAGAAGTACAAGGTTGGCCAGTGCTTCAAGAATGGTGGTATCGGCATCAAACAAAACTATCCCTACTATGACAGCAAATCCGGTCAGGTACATACACTGGAAGGTGAGCTGATGGCCTGCCTGAAGCGTAACGGGATTGATACCGAGAAAGAAAAACTGGACTATGGCAAAGGTAAGTTTGCCGCCATTGCCGCCTATATGGCCTATACCTCACGCGGTAAGACCATCAAGGTTGATGTTCCAGCCGGCAAGGCAACCAAGATCTACAACGAGGGTAAACAGTTCTTTTACGCCAAACGTGGCCAGCTGAACTTCTCCTGTGCGGATTGCCATGTCTATAACCCAGGGGTAATGCTGCGCAGCATGATGCTCAGTACCGCCATTGGTCAGACCACTCACTGGCCTGCCTATCGTAAGAAATGGGAAGCCGGCGGCACTTCGCCCCTGCACGGTTTTGGCACCCTGCAACGCCGCTATGGCGGTTGTAACAAGATGGTTCGCGCCAAGGATCTCAAACCCAAAGATGGCAAGCAGAACCCAAGCTATGTAGCGCTGGAATATTTCCATACCTACCTGAGCAACGGTCTGAAGATTAACGCCCCAGGCGTTCGTCAATAAGCCATTACTGCTGAGCAAAAAAGCCCGGTTCAACCGGGCTTTTTTTTCGCACATAGTCGGTCAAAGTCTAACTGTTAATTAATTAGATTTTTCCACCTACAGTTGGGTCGCCCGGTCCTTACCCTGAAAGATATTTTGTATGAGTAACGGCGTCTCTTGTATGTCCGACTCATCCGTCTGTCCTGTTCTGATACGTTCATATATCGAGTCAAGCGCCATATCTTCAGTAGCGAAAATATTATCCCTACCGATAAAGTCAAATAAGTTGGTACGAAGCATCACTCTGAGCACCTGTCTTTTCAGACCACTAAAGACCATGGTCACGCCACTATCACGAAATCGTTCAATCAGATGATGGAGTATTTCTTCACCGGATGCATCGAGTTGGTTGATGCCATCACCGACGACAAGAATATATTTAGCGTGCGGGTGGCTGGCCCCCGCCTCCAGTATGGCGTCTTCAAAAAAGGCCACGTTGGCAAAATAAAGTGAACCGTCAAAACGAACCGCCACTACACGGGGATCTTTTGGCAGGTCTGGATATTCCGCAATATCACGTAAGGTGCCATCTGTATGCCGACCCAGCACAGCAACCCGTGGGCGCATGGTTCGATATAGATAAAACATAACAGCCAGACTCGCACCAATTAAAATACCTTTATCAAGCTGTGGCGCAAATCCCAGCGTCGCAACAAAGGTCACGACTGCGGCAATTCCATCGTGTTTATTGGCTTGCCAGGCGTGTCTTATCGCATGAAAATTAATTAGCCCAAATACCGCCATCATAATCACCGCCGCCAGCGTTGCCTTGGGCAAGTGATATAACAGTGGTGTCAGAAACAACAAGGTCAGCATCACGATGACTGCAGTTACCACTGATGAAAAACCGGTTTTGGCCCCGGCATTCAGATTGACCGCGGAGCGTGAAAAAGATCCGGATGCCGGATAAGACAGGAAAAAACTTCCGGCGATATTGCCTAAGCCCTGACCGATAAGCTCCTGATTTGGGTCAATATGGTCCTTGGTCTTGGCGGCCATAGCCTTGGCTATCGAAATCGCCTCCATAAAACCGACCAGTGAAATAATAATCACACTGGGGACCAACTGCCCCAATAGCTCCAGACTAAATCCCGGCATGGAGAAACCTGGTAACCCTTCGGGTATACTGCCAACAACACTTACCCCCATACTTTCAAAACCGATGATCAGGCTTAGCAGGGTAGTGGCCACAACCGCAACCAGCA
>JAHEDB010000371.1 GCA_024641465.1 Chromatiales bacterium
AAAAGACCAAACCACAGATACAGACCGTGGTCCGTTGTCAGCATTGTGGCCTGCATATCCCTAAACAAGAGGCGGTTCAGTCCGATAATAAGTATTACTGTAGTCAGGAACACCTGCGGCTCCATCAGGAGGGCTCCTGATCTAAACCCGTTATCGGAGTACCTCACCCCTCGCCATGCAGACCGCGTTCGCCTCACCCAACAAGTCGCTGGCCAGGGATGACAGGCAACCCGCCTCCTGGCGACTGGTCTATCTCCTCAATTATTACCGCCTCGCGCTCTCGCTGTTACTGGTATCGCTGTATTTCAGCAAGCTGCTGTTCAAACCCCTCGGCAGCCACGACCCCAACCTGTTTATCGTCAGCTCGTCGCTGTATTTCCTGGCCGGGGTGCTTATTCAGTCGATGCTCCATCACCGCCGTCCCGATCTGCCGATACAGATCTATCTGAGCATTGGGGTCGATATCGGTTTCGTCACCGCCCTGATGCATGCCAGCGGCGGGATCAGCAGCGGCCTCGGTTCCTTGATGGTCGTGTCGATCGTCTGTGGCAGTATCCTGCTATCCGGCCGGGCAACCTTTTTTCCCGCCGCCCTCGCCTCAATCGCGGTGCTGGCGGAACATGGCCTGAGCCAGCTGAGCGAGGCCAGGTCAGAAAATGCCTTCCTGCAATCCGGTATCCTCGGCATTACCTTTTTTGCCACCTCGCTGTTGGCCATCGTGCTGTCACGGCGCATCCAGGAGAGTGAGGCCCTGGCCAGAAAACAGAGTATCGACCTGGCCAATATGGCCCAGCTCACCGAACACGTTATCCAGCGCATGCAGACCGGGGTGATCGTGGTCGATGAAGACCTGTCGATCCGCCTGATCAACGAAGCGGCCTGGCAAATGCTCGGCATGCCCGCCACCAATAAGGCCCGTCGCCTGTCGCAACTCTCCCAGGACCTGCTGGAGCGACTGGTGCTATGGAAGAGCGACCCCTTTGGTCAGGCCAGTGTTAAACCCATCACCACACGCATCGATCTGCAACCGCGCTTTGCCCGACTCGGGCAGGATACCCGCCAGGGCGTGCTGATCTTTCTCGAGGATATTTCCGCCACGGCGCAACAGGCACAGCAACTGCAACTCGCCTCCCTCGGTCGCCTCACCGCCAGCATCGCGCATGAGATCCGCAACCCATTGGGGGCCATCAGTCATGCCGGGCAATTGCTGTCCGAGTCAGACAGGCTCGATGACAACGACCTTCGCCTCACCCAAATCATCGCCGATAACACCGGTCGGCTGAATACCATCGTGCAGAATGTCATGCAGGTGAGCCGGCGCGACCCGCATCACATCGAACTCATTTCGCTAAAAGCCTTTCTGGAAAAATTTATCCCCGATTACCAGCTCGGCCAGACCATCGCCCCCGGCAGTATCCGTATCGATATCGAGCCCGCCGATGTGCAGATACGCTTTGATACCAGTCACCTGCGGCAGATCCTGGTCAACCTGTGCGACAACGCCCTGCGCCACAGTGCCGACTATCCGGCCAATCCCAAGGTGGAACTGCGCGGCGGTATCACCAGTGATTTCAATCGCCCGTTTCTGGATGTCATCGACCATGGTCCGGGCATCCCCGCCGAGGATCTCCAGCATATTTTTGAGCCTTTCTTTACATCTTCTACCAACGGGACGGGTTTAGGCCTTTATATTTCCCGGCAACTGGCCGCCTCTAATCAGGCACACCTGAATTATATTCTTATCCCTACAGGCGGTGCTTGTTTTCGGATCAGCTTCCAGGACCCGCGTCGAAACATACAGTAATGAGCCAACCCATGACGGCCAGCGGCAAAAAAATCAATTCCACCCTGATCGTCGATGACGAACCGGATATCCGTGAATTGCTCGAGATCACCCTGTCCCGCATGGGCATCAAGACCACCAGCGCCGCCGATTTGCAGCAGGCGCGTGATTCCCTGGCGCATAACACCTATGACCTCTGCCTCACCGACATGCGCCTGCCCGATGGCAACGGCATCGACCTGGTACGCGACATCCAGTTGCAACACCCCGACCTGCCGGTGGCGGTGATCACCGCCCACGGTAATATGCAATCGGCCATCGAGGCGCTCAAGGCCGGGGCCTTTGACTTTGTCTCCAAGCCGGTGGACCTGCAAATCCTGCGTAACCTGGTGGAGACCGCCCTGCGCCTGGCCAATGAACCGGAACCGGTCGAAACAGAGACGGAGCCGGAGTTACTCGGCAACTCACCGGCCATCCAGCAGACCCGCAAGACCATCGAAAAGCTGTCCCGCAGTCAGGCCCCGGTCTATATCAGTGGCGAATCGGGTGTCGGTAAGGAGCTGGTCGCGCAATTGATCCACCGCCAGGGACCACGCGCCGACAAACCCTTTGTGCCGGTCAACTGCGGCGCCATCCCCGGTGAGCTGATGGAGAGTGAATTCTTCGGTCACAAGAAGGGCAGCTTTACCGGTGCGGTATCGGACAAACAGGGCCTGTTCCAGGCCGCCAGCGGCGGCACCCTGTTCCTCGATGAGGTGGCCGACCTGCCCCTCGCCATGCAGGTAAAGCTACTGCGCGCCATTCAGGAAAAGGCCATTCGTCCAATCGGTGAACAACGTGAAATCCCCATCGATGTACGGATCCTGAGCGCAACCCACAAAGACCTTGAACAACTCACCCGCAACGGCCAGTTCCGTCAGGACCTGTTTTATCGCATCAATGTGATCTCGCTGCATGTGCCCGGCCTGCGCGAACGACCGGAAGACATCCCGATCCTCACCGAGTATTTTCTCAAGCGCATCGCCACCACCTGGCAGACGCACATCCCCAGCCTGGACCGCTCGGCCATCGAGGCGTTGAAGCAATATCCCTTCCCCGGCAATGTACGTGAACTGGAAAATATTCTGGAACGGGCCATGACCCTGTGTGAAAGCGACCTGATCAGCGCGGCGGATTTGCAACTGCCGGAAGCTGGTTCAGGCGATAACAACGCTTATCCCGGCATGGGCAAAACACCCGGTAATAAACCGAACAGCGATAGCCTCGGCCTTGACCCGCTGCTGGAAAACAAGGAACGCGAGGTTATTATCAAGGCCCTGCAACAAACCCGCTACAATAAAACCGCCGCCGCCAAACTACTCGGTATCTCATTCCGCGCCATGCGCTATCGGATCAAGAAACTGGGGATTGAATAAGTTATAAAAGATAAAACCTTTCACCGCCAAGACGCCAAGACGCCAAGACGCCAAGAAAAATAAAATATATTAAATATTTTATTCCT
>JAHEDB010000372.1 GCA_024641465.1 Chromatiales bacterium
GCTCAGACCGTCAGAAGGGATCTACCGGTGACAACCTGCTGCAACGCCTGGAGTCCCGTCTGGATAACGTAGTTTACCGTATGGGTTTTGGTGCTTCCCGCTCAGAGGCTCGTCAGCTGGTTCGTCATAAGGCTGTATTGGTCAATGACCGGACAGTCACGATCCCTTCATTCCAGCTTTCAGCCGGTGATGTCGTCAAGGTCAATGAGAAGGCCGTTAACCAACTGCGTATCAAAGGCGCCAGCGATATGGCCCAGCAGCGTGGTGTGGCTGATTGGCTGGACGTGGATGCCAAGAAATTTATCGGTGTGTTCAAGAATGCACCAGAGAGAAGCGATTTACCGTCAGATATTAATGAACATCTGGTAGTGGAATTGTATTCCAAGTAATCGCTGGCACCTGCCGTCGAGTACGGCGGTGCTTGAGAAACTGGCTAGAATCGGATTTTATACAAGAGGACACATATGCAAGGCTCAGTCTCGGACTTTCTGAAACCACGTATCGTTGATGTCCAGCACGTCACGGATACACGTGCTCGAGTCGTTCTGGAACCCCTGGAAAGAGGTTTCGGACATACCCTCGGTAATGCACTGCGTCGTATCCTGTTGTCTTCCATGACAGGTGCCGCTGTAATTGAAGTTGAAATCGAAGGTGTGTTACACGAATACACCACGATTGAAGGTGTGCAAGAGGATGTGGTTGATATCCTGCTAAATCTGAAAGGCATTGCCATTCGGATGGAATCAGATTCCGCCAAACTGACACTGAACAAAAAGGGCCCGGGTGTCGTGACTGCCGGGGATATTACCCTTGACCATAATGTCGAGATCATTAACCCGGGGCATGTCATCGCCAACCTGACCAAGGCCGGTGAACTGAATATGATCCTGAAGATTAGCAAAGGTCGTGGCTATCAACCCGCCAGTGCCCGTGCCGGTGAAGAAGACGAAGACCGTCCGATTGGCCGCCTGGTACTGGATGCCAGCTTCAGCCCGGTACATCGTGTCGCCTACGTGGTGGATACCGCCCGTGTTGAACAGCGTACCGACCTGGACAAACTGATTATTGATCTGGATACCAACGGTACCATCGATCCGGAAGAGGCAATTCGCACTGCCGCCACCATCCTGCAGGATCAGCTGTCGACCTTTGTTGACCTGTCCGGTAAGGAAGAAGTCGAGGCTGCTAACGAAGAGCCTGAGGTGGATCCGGTTCTGTTACGCCCGGTAGATGATCTGGAATTGACTGTCCGTTCCGCCAACTGTCTCAAGGCAGAGCAGATTTACTATATCGGTGACCTGATTCAGCGGACCGAAGTTGAATTGCTCAAGACCCCGAACCTGGGCAAAAAGTCCCTGACCGAAATCAAGGACGTTCTGGCATCCCGTGGCCTGTCACTGGGCATGCGTCTGGAAAACTGGCCACCCGCCAGCCTGAAAGAGAAAAAAGAAAGCGCAGCCTAGGCTGGGTTTGTAGATTAACGAGTTTGTAAGGTAGAAGAACCATGCGTCATCGTGCTAGCGGCCGTAAATTAAATCGCAACAGTAGTCATCGTAAGGCAATGTTCCGCAATATGGCGGCCTCACTGCTGGACCACGAAATGATCCGTACCACCCTGCCCAAGGCCAAGGAACTGCGTCGGGTTGCTGAACCCCTGATCACCCTGGCCAAACAGGACAGCGTAGCCAACCGTCGTCTGGCCTTTTCACGCCTGCGTGACCGTGAAGTGGTCACCAAGCTGTTTACTGAGCTGGGTCCACGTTATCAGGCACGTCCTGGTGGATATCTGCGTATTCTCAAGTGCGGTTTCCGTACCGGCGACAATGCCCCAATGGCGATTGTTGAACTGGTAGAACGTAAAGTCGGCGCAGAAGCTGCTGCTACGGAATCAGCCGAAGCATAAAATCTGCTGAGCTTGATACCCGAAAAGGCCGGACTCAATGAGTCTGGCCTTTTTGTTTGTTGGGCATTTCGATTCATTTCTGCCAGTGAATTCACTACACTTGGTGAAAAGGGATATTCACTTGAATAAAAACCAACAACGCAGATGATTGCCCTGTTCACTGATTTTGGCTGGCAAGGGCCTTATGTCGGACAGTTGAAGGCCGTGTTACATCGATTGGCGCCGGCCAAACCGATTGTCGATCTGATGCATGATGCACCGACTTTTAATCCTCGTTCAGCGGCCTATCTGCTGGCATCTCTGGTCAGCGGCTTTGGCAAGGAAACCGTTTTTCTGTGTGTAGTCGACCCCGGTGTCGGTAGACCTGAGCGTTTACCGGTTATCGTCAAGGCCGATGATTACTGGTTTGTCGGGCCAGACAATGGTCTGTTTAATGTCCTCGCCAGACGTGCGACGGTTTTGCAATGGTGGGATATCATCTGGCGCCCGGATAATTTATCGAATACATTTCATGGCCGTGATATTTTCGCGCCCGTGGCTGCGATGTTGGCGCACGGCAAGATGTACGATGCACGGGAGGAACGACAGGCACGGGACAGAATCCTGCCAGACTGGGAGGATGACCTGGCAGAGATTTTATATATTGATCACTACGGCAATTGCATGACGGGCGTTCGTGCCTCAACGCTGAGTGAGCAAACCAGAATAGAAATTGCAAATCAATCACTGGTGAAGGTAAAGACGTTTTCCGATATGCCGGAGGGGCAGGCATTCTGGTTCGAGAACTCATCCGGCCTGGTTGAGCTTGCCATGAACAGGGCAAACATCAGCAAAAAATTGGGGCTGGTGGAAGGCAATAGCGTCGAATTCAATTGCTAATGAGACTTTTCTTTGGCATGAAAGGTGATATCACCATACCAGGCAGTGGCTGATTCTCCGGTATTGTCTGTATCTGTCATGATGGCGATACCAGTGATATCCCCCGGTGGCTCACCAAATGCCTGTTGGTAGTCCTGGTAGATATTCCGTTCTTCGGTCAACCACTGTTTCGTCTTCTCCTTACCACTTTGTACCACGATCATTTTTACGCGCGCACTGTACGCATTGGCAATACGGGTGCCGACCGGGGCATGACTGCCCCAGACATAATTGATTACTGCCAGTGGGGGTGGTTTATTATGCAACAAGCTATAGAGTCGGTATTTTAGCCGCTCCGACCCGGTGAGTCGTTGTGGGTCATAGTCGAAAGCGACATAGATTCGTGCCGGGTAATCATCACCCTCTTTGGTCATGACGTTGCCCCTGGCCAGGACATTCTCGATCTTCCAGTTCCACTTCAGGATGGGGTACTTTTCAGGGGATAACACGAATGGTTTGA
>JAHEDB010000373.1 GCA_024641465.1 Chromatiales bacterium
CGGAATTCTCGCTGGCCGAATATCCCGACCGGGTCAGGCAGATCCTCGGCGTGCCCGGCGACCAGCTACTCGTCGCCGGCATGGCGCTGGGTTATGCGGACAAGGCACATCCGGTAAATAATTACCGGCTGCCACGCGAAGCCGTAGACGCGTTTACCCGCTGGTATGAATGAGTGCGTGATGTTCGTTTGTGTCACCCCACCGCAGGCCCGGCCTGACAACAACGTATGACACTCGATTTTGAGTGGATGAATTCACGACAAAATGCCTGATCAATCTCCCCGCCCCTCGCCCCTCGATCCTCGCCCCTCCATCTATCGTGGCCGCTTCGCCCCCTCGCCGACCGGCCCGTTACATTTTGGGTCCCTGATCGCCGCCGTCGGCAGTTATCTAGAGGCCAAAAGCCAACAGGGTGAATGGTTGCTGCGCATTGATGATATCGACCCGCCGCGTGAGGTGGCCGGCGCCGGCGACGCCATCCTCAGGACACTGGAGAATTTTGGTTTTGAGTGGGATGGCCCGGTGACCTACCAGAGCCGGCGGCATGCGATCTATCTCGATGCCCTCGCTACCTTACAGGACACAGGCCGTGTTTATCCCTGTGCCTGTAGCCGCAAACGCATTGCCGAGTCACAGGCCGGTAGCGGCAACAAATCCATCTATCCCGGCACCTGTCGTGCCGGACTGGGCCCAGACCAGACACCACGCATGTTGCGCATCGATAGCCGCGGCCCGGCCATTCATTTTGCTGATCGAATACAAGGCCCTTGCGTATACGAGCTTGAAACGGAACTGGGAGATTTTGTGGTGCGGCGCGCCGATGGCCTGTTTGCCTATCAACTGGCCACCGGGGTGGATGATGCCTTGCAGGGCATCAGCGAGGTGGTGCGCGGCCGTGATCTGCTCGATTCCACGCCGTGTCAGATCCTGATCCAGCAACGCCTGGATCTGGCGACTCCCGTCTATGCCCATCTGCCGGTTGCAGTGAATCAACAGGGTCAAAAACTCAGTAAGCAGAATCTGGCCCCGGCCCTGGATACGGACCAGGCCCCCGCCTTACTCTGGCAAGCCCTGAATTTTCTTGGGCAAAATGCCCCGAGCGAGCTGCGAAATACATCATTGGATATGCTATGGCAATGGGCATTTCGTCAGTGGCAACCCAACAACATCCCCCGCCGGCAAACTATTCAAACCTAAGACATTGCACAAGCCCGGGATAAAAACTACAGTTTTTGAATAAACCTCCGATACTAATAGATAGTATCGCTGCAAATTAATATTGCAGAGTCATTTTCTTAATAACGGGTGTCGGGTTAATAACTACAGTCATGAATGACGATATTTTCAAAATCAAACCTACCAAGTCCGCGGTGATCGAGGATGATGAAAAATTTCTCATCTTCTCTGAGACCGAGATCATCCAAAAGCTGCGCATGTTGCAAAAGAATCGCTGCATCGTCACTGCCTATTTTGATGACGGTAAACAGACATTGCTGACGGCGGTGGTCGATGTGCTGCCCGATAAAAAAATGGTCCTGCTGGATTACGGCCCGGATGAAGCAATGAATAATTCCTTGCTATCGGCACGCAAGGTTGTCTTCAAATCACAGATGCAGGGGGTCACCGCCAAGTTTAGCGTCCGTGAGGTAAAAAAAGCCAAATACCAGGGGCAAGCGGTGTTTGCCTGCGCCCTGCCGGAAGATCTGTTATGGGTACAACGTCGAGATACTTATCGGGTCAGGATACCGATGGCAGTGAATGCCTTTTGCATCGTGCCGCATTTAAGCAGCAGCGCAAAACAATATCGTATTCATGATATCAGTGTCGGTGGCCTGGCACTGGAAGACCCAGCCAACAATCAGGAATTTGCCCTCGGTGCGGTATTTGAAAAATGTGAAATCACCCTGCCCGAATTTGGCACGGGCGTGATCACCCTCGAAGTGCGCAGCATTTTCCCGGCGGGGAAGGAAAATCCCAAATCGGGGCGCAAGATCGGCTGCCTGTTCCACGACATCCGTAGTGATGACGATGCCATGATTCAGCGTTTTATCCATTCCATCGACAGCCAGCTGCGTAAAATCGACGACTATTAAACCCCTGTCTTATCCCGGTGATTCCTGATCTATATCAGGCGCGATCGTGGCGTTGCTGGCCGTGATGCGGTATAAACAGAGGCTATTTTATAGTCTAGACTCATATATCAGACCATTATTCGACTGAATAAAAGCTCGACTCCATAAATTTTTGTTCTGCATTGCATGACACATTCAACAATGCATATTAAACCATCAATTAACAAGGGGACTGGTTATGAATAATACACATGGCGTGACGCAACTGAGCACGAGCAGTAACCGCTGACAGGTTTGGCTGGCGTGAGTATAGAATTCTTACAACGGCACGCCCCCTTCAATCAAATGCAGCTGGAACATCAAACCTTCCTGGCCGAACGTTTGACTGAATCGTTTTTTCCCCGTGACAGCATCGTTACCGGTCCGGAAGATGGCGAGGCCGACAGGTTATACATCATCAAGCAGGGCCGCATCATTGGCATTACCCGCCTTGATGCCTCCAATGACGATAGTGTGTGGGAACTGGTCGAGGGTGAGGCCTTTCCGGTCGGCGCGCTGCTGTCGCATCGCAAGGTCCATACCTGGAACAGGGCCGTCGAAGATACCCACTGTTATGAATTAACCCGCGATGACTTTGAAAGCCTGCTCAACAAGAGCACGGTATTTCACGATTTCTGTACCCGCCGCCTTGCCAATCTGCTGGACCAGGCGATGCGTAATATGCAGGCCAGCACCGCCGCCTCCGTTTCCGAAGACAGCTCCCTCAATACCCCGCTACGTGAATTGCTCTCCAGCAAACCGATTTTCTGTTTACCCGATACACCGATCCGCGCCGCCCTGGAGATGATCGAACAGGCCCAGCGCCGCAGTATCGCCATTGTCGATGAACAACAACGGCCCATTGGCATCATGACACAGCGTGATGTCATGGTGCGGGTCACGCTGGCCAGGGTAGATATTGAAACCGCTGTATCGAATGTGATGACACCGGTTGATGATTATTTATCCCCCGATGATTTCGCCTACGAAGCCGCGCTGATCATGGCACAGCAGGGTTTTGGTCATATCTGCGTAGTCGACAAGGGACGCTTTGTCGGCCTGTTATCCGAGCGGGATCTGTTTTCCCTGCAACGGGTCGGCCTCGGTAATCTGAGCCGCGCCATCCAGCGCAGCAATGACATCAAGACCCTCAAGTATCTGGGCAGGG
>JAHEDB010000374.1 GCA_024641465.1 Chromatiales bacterium
CGATATACTCGGCGAGGTTTTTCATAAACTCGTCGGTGATCGACTCGGGAGAAAATTGCAGACAGGCCTCGCCCAGGGTTTCGTAATTACGGATCCGCAGCTCGATCCCGGCATTATCCGCATCAACCCTGAACAGAAAGGAGACCGGCACATAGCGATGAATAATAAACTTCGCGCCGGTGACAAAGTCCGTCTCATCCTTGATAAACTTGCCCTTGAATTTGAGTTTGTTGTCCTTCAGCAGATCGATATACATATCGACATTTTTTTTGCCTTCGATATAGACACTCAGCTCACCCTCGGCCGAGCAACGATAGGCAAAGTTGATCTCGTTGATCTCGACCAGGTTGTCGGCTCTGACCCGATAGTCCGATTGCACCAGATTGTCGAGTCGGCCCAGTCCCTCGATAAAATAATTGGCGATGACCGAGGTTTCGGCACGATTCATCTGTTCAGCCAGGCTGAGCAGACCGGCATAGATAAACTCCATCTTAGGCAGGATGCGATCACGGTAAATAAGATTGAGCTGATCGGAACGTGTCTCAGCCGCCTTGGCCATGATCTGCCGTTGATAGACCTGTCGTTTTGCCTCGTCGAGACTACCCATACTTTCGCTCAAACCCTGTCAAATTAAACCGTGATAGTTAACTCTTAATCGCAATTCAATATTCATGCCCGCTGAGTTCGTCCTCAAAGCCAAAGGCCTGCATATCGTGGATCCGTTGTGGGTACAACACACCGTCGAGGTGGTCCACCTCATGCTGTACCACCCGGGCATGGAAACCACTCACCCGGCGTTCCATGAATTGCCCCTTCTGGTCGTAGCCCCGGTAAATAATTTCCTCATAACGGGGCACCATGCCGCGCATACCCGGGATACTCAGGCAGCCCTCCCAGCCCTCGGCCGTCCGTTCCCCCAGCGGTTCGATCTGTGGGTTGATGAGCACGGTTTCCGGGACCGGCTCGGCCTGTGGATAACGGGGATTTTCCCTGACCGAGAATATGACCACCCGCTGACTGACCCCGATCTGGGGGGCCGCCAGGCCGGCGCCGTTCCTGGCCGCCATGGTGTCAAACATGTCCGCCACAAGGTCATCCAGCGCGGGTGTGTTAAACTCAGTGACGGGCTCGGCAACCTGCCTCAGGACCGGATGCCCCATACGAAGTACTGTTCTAACGGCCATATGCGATATACTATAAAATTGAATTACTTCAATAATACACTAGCGACTATGAAGGCATACAACTTGAGAATCCTGCTTGCTACCAGCCTGTTTTTTTTATTCCTCCACCCCACATTTGCCGAAGAACCCATTCGCTATTACGACATCGAAATAGTGGTATTCGAAGCCCTTGATAAACCCGCTGAAAGTAATGAGTTATGGCCAGCCGCCAAAGAACTGACCATTCCTGACAATGCCGCCATCCTGGGGCGTAAATATGAAGGCAAACTCCCGCCGGAATACGACACCAGGCTCCTGTTTAACACCCTGGCGGTCAAGGATTATCAATTAACCCGTGATATGGAGAGCCTCAAGGCCTCTGGCAAGTACCGTGTGTTGTTGCATACCGGCTGGCGCCAACCGGGATTACCGAAAAATGAGGCGATCACGGTTTATTTTAAACACGCCATCTCCTCGGAAGCGACCGAGAACCAGGCATTGCAAACCGTCCCAACGACGACGCCAACCACAGGAATGGAAACCGGGTCTGGCACGGCCACAACCCCAGCTGCCGTGGCCAATCTGGAAGGCTTGATCACCATTGTCCTGTCCCGTTATTTACACCTGGATGTGGAGATGCTTTATCACAAGCAGCCCAAGGCAGCGAGCGTCGATATGTTTGATTCCAGCTTTCTGGAAGACCGGCGCGGCAAGGAGGCGGTGTATTATCTGCAACAGAATCGGCGGATGCGCAGTAAAGAGACCCACTATATCGACCACCCCGTCATGAGTATGCTGGTGCGAATTATGCAATATGAAGGTGTTATCAGCCCGACACCGGTGAGCAAACCGGCGCCGGTGACTAAATCCAGCAAGAAACAATAAACCTGTCGCCCGTCAGAGCGTTGGAATGACGCTCTCCAGCAGGCGTCGGACCCTGGCCATGCCGGATTGCAGGTTATGCTCGATCTCTTGCATGGTGATCTCGCCCTCACCCCGACCGGCGGCCATATTGGCCACCACCGAGACACTGGCGTAACACAGGCCCAGTTCCCGCGCTAACGAGGCCTCCGGCATGCCGGTCATACCGACGATATGACAGCCGTCCCTATCGAGGCGATTGATCTCGGCCGGTGTCTCCAGGCGCGGCCCCTGCATGGCGGCATACGTCCCGTAATCCAGAACATCGATACCTGCCCCTCGACCGGCCGCAACCAGGCTGGTGCGCAACTGCTCGCAGTAGGGTTCGGTAAAGTCGATATGTTCCACGCCATGCTCGCCGCCATCGAAAAAGGTATGCTCGCGTGACCAGGTATAGTCGATGATCTGATCGGGAATGGCGATCACCCCGGCCTGCATTGCCTCGGTAATCCCCCCCACGGCATTGACGGCAATGATGTATTCCGCCCCGGCGTTTTTTAACACCGAGATATTGGCGCGGTAGTTGACCTTGTGTGGCGGGATGGTGTGCTCATAACCGTGACGCGGCAGAAATAAGATTTCCCTGCCTGACAGCTTGCCACGTGTCAGCGGACCGGAGGGTTCGCCGAAATTGCTACCGAGGGGATCGTGGCCGGTGATCTCGAGTCCGCTTAACGCGGTCAGGCCGGTGCCGCCGATAATCGCAATGCGCGTCATCTCACATCCCCTTCACGGCATAGATGCCATCTGCATTACGCAAGTAATCTTTATAGTCCATACCGAAGCCGAACAGGTAGCGATTGACGGTTTTGATACCGGTGAAGTCCGCCTTGATCTCAAACGGCCGCTGCTGCACCTTCTCTACTAACACAGCGCTATAAACCTCTTTGGCCCCTTCCGCGTGGGCGTATCTGATCAATTCATCGAGGGTGATACCGGCATCCAGCACATCATCGATCAATACCACCACCCGATCTTTTAACGGGAAGCGGGGCTTGGCCAGCCACTTCAGTGTACCGCCGCTGGTGGCGCCGTGATAACGGGTGGCGTGAATATAATCGATCTGTAGGGGAAAACGCAGGCGGGTCATCAAATGCCCCATGGGGATGATGCCGCCGGTGACCACGCAGAGCATCAGTGGATTTTTATCGTGCAATGTCTCGTGCATGGCGCGGGCCATTTCATCCATGGC
>JAHEDB010000375.1 GCA_024641465.1 Chromatiales bacterium
TTGAATTCATAGTGCTGGAACAGCTCGATGAGTTTTTCTTTATCGGCCGATCGGGCCTTGAGAGTCTTGGGGCTTTCGTCCAGTGGCACATCACATTTGATGGTTACCAGGGCACGCGACAGGGGCAATTGTGGCAGGCTGTCGCGCAGGTATTCCCCGACCTTGCCCGTGATCTCATCGGCATGCACCATGACCGCGTCGAGACTGCCGTACTGGGTGAGCCACTTCACCGCCGTTTTCGGCCCCACCTTGGGCACCCCGGGGACGTTGTCGACGGTATCGCCGATCAGGGTCAGGTAATCGATGATCCGTTCCGGCGGCACACCGAATTTTTCCACCACCCCGTCGCGATCCATGGTGGTGTCGGTCATGGTGTTGACCAGCGAGATGTGGTGATTGACCAGTTGCGCCATGTCCTTGTCGCCGGTCGAGACCACCGCATCCATACCGAGTTCGGTGGCCTGTGCCGCGAGGGTGCCGATCACGTCATCGGCCTCGACGCCGGGCACGCACAACAACGGCAGGCCCATGGCCTCGACGATCGCATGGATGGGCTGGATCTGACAGGCCAGGTCCTCCGGCATGGGCGGACGGTTGGCCTTGTATTCCTTATACATGTCGTTGCGGAAGGTCTTGCCCTTGGCATCGAACACCACCACCACATGTTCCGGGCCGTAGTCGGCGATCAGGCGGCGCAGCATATTGGTCACGCCATAAATGGCGTTGGTCGGCTCGCCCCTGGAGTTATTCAGCTCGGGAATGGCGTGGTAGGCGCGGAACAAATACGAGGATCCGTCGACCAGGACAAAGGGGATGCGTTGACTCTCGGACATGGCGGGTGGGTGCTTTATGGTCTGTGTGAGTTAATAAAAAGGAACCAAATCTTATCACAGGTTCCGCGGGCAGGCCGGTGCATCGGCTGGCCATCAAACCCAGTTGACCCAGATCCTGGACAAACCGCCGCAAATCACCCAAGCTAGCCACAGACGTGACGCATTTCGTATTAGAGTTGAACCTGTGAAACCAAAAATCGATCTCAATTTCCTGTTTACCTGTTACCTGTTGTTCAGCCCGGCGGTATTTGCCGAAGAAAACCTCGAGGTCCCGCCGCCACCGCCCGAATTGCTCGAAGAGAAACACCTGCCTGAACCCCAGGTCACGATCATCAAACGCAAGGACGCCACCATCGAGGAATACCGGGTCAACGGCCGCCTCCGTTACGCCAAGATCACCCCGAGCAAGGGCCCGGCCTATTATATGGTCGATACCAACGGCGACGGCGTACTGGATACCCGCCACAATGACCTGCGCAATCCCCCGGTCCAGCAGTGGATCCTCTGGCAGTGGTAGGCCCCACCTCTATATAAACACGCATGTCCGTCTATACCGAGGTCTCGGCTGAAGACCTGCAAGACTTTCTCGCCCGCTTTCATGTCGGACAACTGCGCTCCTTCCGTGGTATCCGTGACGGTATTGAAAATACCAATTACTTTGTCACCACCACCGAGGGTGAGCATGTCCTGACCCTGTTCGAATATATGGCGGAACCCGCCGTCGAGACCGCCCTCGGTTACATGACCCACCTGGCGCAAAACGGCCTGCCCTGCGCCATGCCCTGTGCCGATCAACACGGCCGCCGGATCGGCCGGCTGCACGATAAACCGGCCAGCCTGGTCAGGCGTCTCCGTGGGCGGTCCGAACACGCACCTACGGCCACACACTGTCAGACAGTAGGCAGCAACCTCGCCCGGCTGCACCTGGCCGGACAATCCTTAGATCATGCACAACCCAATCCTCGCGGCTCACTCTGGCGCCAGACCACGGCGATAAAAATTCGCCCCCGGTTGACGCCTGATCAGCGCAGCCTGCTGGATGATGAACTCCGTTACCAACAACAAGAGTTTTCCGAACTGCCCCATGGCCTCATCCACGCCGACCTGTTTCGCGATAATGTGCTGTTCAGCGGCGAGACCCTGACCGGACTGGTGGACCTGTCCGATGCCGGCCACGACCTGTTGCTCTATGACCTGGCCATTACCGTCAGTGACTGGTGCAGCCTGTCCGCGGGGGGACTCGACACGCCCCGACTCATGGCCTTACTGCATGGCTATACCGAATTACGCCCCGTCACCTCGGCCGAGCAAGACCACTGGCCAATCCTGCTGCGCCGCGCCGCCCTGCGCTTCTGGCTATCGCGACTCGACACCCTGTATTTCCCCCGCAGTGGCCCGTTGACCCGGCAAAAAGACCCGGATACCTATCGGCTACGCCTGCTCCATTACCGGCAATACCCACAAACCTGGCCAATCTAGAGCCGTCTCCAGCCTGTGGATAACTTTGTGAATAAAAAAGGTGATTCAATTAACATTTTTATGCATTAATTAAGCGTGGCTATTAGCCTTAAGTGCATTCAAATAAATTTTCTTTAAAAATCAGAATATTGTACTATTTCCGACACTTCAGTCAGGGGGATAGACCGGTAAAAATGTCTAACTGACTGATTTTCGTGAATGTGTATAACTATTTGCTAATAAACCAGAGTATTACACTCAGATTATGCAAGCCTTTATCCAGCGCCTCGAACAAATCAGTGAACAGACCGGTCGCGCCACCGCCTGGCTGACCCTGTTGATGGTCATGATTACCTTCCTCGTCGTCATCTTGCGCTACCTGTTCGACATCGGCTGGATCGGCCTGCAGGAATCCATCACCTATCTGCATTCCTTCGTCTTCATGCTCGGCGCGGCCTACACCATGAAGCACGAGGGCCATGTGCGGGTCGACATCTTCTACCGCAGCATGTCACCGCGTCGTCAGGCCATGGTGGACTTTTTCGGCTGCCTGCTGTTGCTGATCCCGGTTTGCCTGTTCATCACCATCAGCAGCTGGGGCTATGTGTTCGATGCATGGGCCTTGCAAGAGGGTTCCCCCGAGGCCGGTGGCCTGCCCCTGGTCTATGTCCTCAAGACCGGCATGCTGCTGATGCCGCTATTGCTCCTGGTCCAGGGGCTGGCCCAGTTACTGCGCGCGCTCCAGCAATGGCGTCGGCCTGACGGAACCACCACGGAGCCTGCACATGGGTGAATATATCGCCCTGCTGATGTTCATCAGCGTCTGCGTGGTGCTGCTGGCCGGTTATCCGGTGGCCTTTTCCCTCGGCGGCACGGCCCTGCTGTTCGCCCTGTTCGGTGAGCTAAGCGGCAGTTTCGATGGCGCCTTCCTGCAGGCCCTGCCCAATCGCCTGTACGGCATCATGACCAATAC
>JAHEDB010000376.1 GCA_024641465.1 Chromatiales bacterium
TGAAAGCAGTTTTGACGATCAACTGCATAGGCTCGGCCTGCTCGCCACCGATAAACACAGTATTATCAATTCGTGGTGAATCGGGCTCGGACCTGACCGGATACCGTGATTACCGGGGCGTTACCGTTATCGGTGCCTGGCTCTGGGATGATGAACTTGGCCTGGGTATCGCGACTGAAATCGACAAGGCCGAAGCCTTTAAGACCCTCACCTCTGCCAGTTACGCGATTACCGGTTTTACGGCCATTTCCATCTTATTGCTGTTTGCTGTGATAGTGGTTTTTGTGTGGGACATAAGCAGGCTCAGACGGGCAGAACAGCTAGTGCTAGAAGAGAGATAGGGCGAAGAGCTATCTTGATACGGTGGAGGCCATGATTGTTGCGCTGGATCAAAACGGTGATGTCATCCTGGCCAACAGAAAGGCCTGCGAACTGCTTGGCTATACGGAAAAACAACTCCTTGGGCAAAACTGGTTTACTACCTGTCTTCCTCAGACGGAGGTAAAACAGGTCTCAAGTGTATTCAAAACAGTTATGATGGGTAACCTTGATGCTGTCGAATATTATGAAAATCTGGTTGTCACCCAATCCGGACAGGAACGTATGATCGCCTGGCATAACAGCTATTTGCATGATGTGGATGGGAATATCACCGGCATCTTGATCGCTGGTGAAGATATCACTGCGCGGAAAGCGGCAGAGTATGCGGCCAGGCAACATCAGTCCGAACTGGCACACGTAGCTCGCATCAACACGATGGGTGAGATGGCTACTGGCATGGCGCACGAGCTAAATCAACCGCTCACTGCAATAAGCACATATGCAAGTATAGCGATTAGACTTATTCATTCTGATAAACAAGATCCGGATATGCTGGATGAATCGCTCAATGTCAGAGTCCAGCTTATTCCGTTGATCTCGCATTCCAGGACCTCAACCGGTAAACTCGGCAATAAGGCATAAACGCCCCTTCGATAATGGGCCCCATATATATAGAGTAAATACGCCAATCCCGGTCCTATCGAAACCGGCCCGAAAACAAGTCAGGAATCTGAGTGCCATGAAGAATCAAGATCCCCAATACCCCGGTACCCTGTTTGTGTTTGCCGCCCCCTCCGGGGCGGGCAAAACCAGTCTGGTCAAGGCCTTGCTGGCGGACACGACCGGCATCTCGGTATCGGTGTCCCACACCACCCGCGCCATGCGGCCGGGGGAGCAGGACGGTATCGATTATCACTTTGTCGATATCCCGGTGTTTGAAAAAATGGTCGGGGAGCACGCCTTCCTGGAGCATGCCAGGGTATTCGACAATTACTATGGCACCTCCCGCACCGGAATCGAGCAGCAGCTGGCCCTCGGCATGGACGTGATCCTGGAGATCGACTGGCAGGGGGCGCGGCAGGTCCGCAAGGTCATGCCCGAGACCGTCGGGGTGTTCATTCTGCCCCCCTCGCGGGAGGCCCTGGAGCTGCGCCTGCGGGGTCGCGGCACAGACAGCGAGGAGATTATTGCCCGCCGGATGCGCGATGCCCAGAGCGAGAGTTCCCATTATGACGAGTTCGACTTTGTGGTGGTTAATGACGATTTTGACACCGCCCTGGCGGAATTAAAGGCCATTGTCACCTGCCGGCGCCAGCGGCTGGCCGCCCAGCGATGGCGGCACGCCAAAATGCTCAAGGCCTTGCTGGCATAAAGCCCACCCGGCCGGTATACTTATCAGTTCCCATATCATTTTTATGCCGGTCCATGAGGGAACGAGGGGCGGCAAATCACCGGAGTAGAACATGGCACGTGTAACCGTAGAAGATTGTCTGGACAATGTAGATAACCGTTTTCAGCTGGTGCTGGTCGCCACCAAGCGCGCCCGCCAGATAGCCAACGGCAAGGAACCCATGGTCGCCTGGGAAAATGACAAGCCCACCGTAGTCGCCCTGCGCGAGATCGCCGATGGCCATATTACCCGTACCATCCTCGATGAGAAGGAAGAGCGCGTCGAGGTCGAAGCCGCCGTGACTGAAGCGGTGGTCATTACCGCCGAAGCCGACGACCTCAGTGACGAGATCATCGATGCCTCAGCCGTCACCCCCGCTCTGAAGAACGAAGACGAGTAAGCGAGGAGGCGTGGTATTAACGCCAGGCCCCATTCCAATTCAGTAAGCCCCAATGCGGGACGCCAGCAGGCGTTCCGTATCAGTCACCTGTGTGAAATGCTCGAACAATATATGTCACCCGATGAGGTGGCAAATGTGTATCGGGCCTATCTGTTCGGCGCCGAGGCCCACGAAGGGCAGAAGCGCGAGAGTGGCGAACCTTATATCTTCCATCCCCTGACGGTCGCCCGCATCCTTGCCGAGTTGCGCCTCGACCCACCGACCATTATCGCGGCCATCCTGCACGATGTTATCGAAGACACCCCCACCGCCAAGGAACAACTTGCCAAATCCTTTGGTGAAGAGGTTGCCGAATTAGTCGATGGTGTCAGCAAACTGACCCACATCGAGTTCAGTTCCAAGGCCGAGGCGCAGGCGGAAAACTTCCGCAAGATGCTGCTGGCCATGGTCAACGACATCCGCGTCATCCTCGTCAAGCTCGCCGACCGCTTGCACAACATGCGCACCCTCGGGGTAATGCGACCGGAAAAACGCCGTCGTATCGCGCGTGAGACCCTCGAGATCTATGCGCCGATCGCTAATCGACTGGGCATGCACGGCCTTCGCATGGAGCTGGAAAATCTCGGCTTCCTCGCCAGCAGCCCGATGCGCTTCCGGGTGCTGAGCGATGCCATGAAAAAGATCCGCGGCAACCGCCGCGAGATCGTCGGCAAGATGGAAGAGACCATCCAGGAACGCCTGCGCCAGGAGGACCTGCCTGGCCGGGTCATCGGTCGTGAGAAACATTTATATAGTATCTATCGCAAGATGCGCGAAAAGCATGTGCCCTTCAGTGAAGTGATGGACGTGTTTGCCTTTCGCATCGTGGTCGACAGCGTTGATACCTGTTACCGCGTGCTGGGTGCGGTGCATAACCTGTATACCCCGGTGCCGGGCCGCTTCAAGGATTACATCGCCATCCCCAAGGTGAACGGTTATCAGTCGCTGCATACCGTCTTGTTCAGTCCCTATAGCGTCCCTATCGAGGTGCAGATCCGCACCGAAGACATGGACAAGGTGGCCGAGGCCGGCATCGCCGCGCACTGGCAGTACAAGACCCGCGAGGGGGACAATAATACCGCCCAGCAACGGGCGCGGCAGTGGTTGAGTGG
>JAHEDB010000377.1 GCA_024641465.1 Chromatiales bacterium
AGTTGATGAAATGTCGGATGTGTGACGTGGCTCACAGATATGCGCCTAAAGTGCCTGGGTGATTGGTAGTACCATTGCACGCGTTCTGGTTATTGCTAGAATTTATTCGTTCATCAGTGTTCTGTATGGATACGCGCTGGGGACGTGTTATCAGGACACATCACAGGGAATCGTGACACAGGCCGGATCGCCTGTCACGGATGGTCACCATGGAATTCAAGCAGCGGCATGGAGCTGGAACGAACAGTTTGACTTGAAACTGCATGGTTAATAAAACGGGCCGGATGAGCCTGAAGGGTCTTCATAAAAAGCGACGGGAAGTTGCTTTTTTTTTTGCCTGGAATTTAATCAGACTGACTGCGTTACTCGAATTGTGTTTGGAGACTGGTCGTGATGGCTGTTTAATCGAGGCATCCATCCTATGCAATGACATCGCCCTCTGTCATGACTAAACTACCAAGGAGAACTGATCGACGTATGTTCTCGCTAACCAAGTTACTTTCAGAACTCATCAGTAAAAAAAACAACTCATCGAATTTCATATTGCAGCATTTATATAAATAAGCACCAGGGATAAACATCGGTGTCAGGCGCCAGGTTTGGAATAGACCTGAGAGTCGATCGAGTGTTTTTTTATTCGGACAGTTCGTGATATGCTCGTGATCAGGGGTGTTGCACTTAAAAGGTGAAAATATTTTTTACATTTTAGCGTGTAATGAACCAGGGACTGCACGACAATAAGACGTTGCTAATGTAATGCCGGGCTGATCATGAATGAAATATTAGATATGCCCGGTGGTGTTTTTCTATAACGGGGGTTTCCATGAATAAAAATTACCTTGTAGCTCTGTTGATTTTTATCAGTTCAAATGTACTGGCTGATGATCTTTCGTTTGGTCTGGGCTTAGGTGTGCCTTATGGTCTGTTTGGCGTAAATATGAATTACAAATTAAATGATACTTTTGATGCCACTGCTGGTATTGGTGTAGGGTATGGTGCAGGTGTTAGATATCACCCAATCAGCACAAACGAAAAAGTCAGACTTACCGCTTTTTATGGAACTAACATGCTTCTCAAAAAATCCACCTCTAGTACTGTTGAAAGGTTTAACGGCATTAACATTGGTATCGGTTATGGCGCATTATCCGATGGATGGGATGTTGATTTGATATATGTTTTTATTTCTCAGGAGGCAAAAGACAGAGTGGCCGAGTTAAAGTCACAAGGGTATATAGTCGAAGGTGGTGAGCCAGAAAACCAATTTACATTATCTGTTGGGTATCATTGGTAGTATTGATAGACATCTGATCGAGTTAAAGTAAGTTGCAAAGGGGCGGTGGTATATATGACGCCGTCCCTTTATTTTGTGTGATGACTGGTATTTTCTTTCACATTAGTCTATGTCGTCTTTGCGAGCGGAGCGCGGCAATCTCATGACTCTGTCACTTGCTTTTTAAATTGAATCGCTATCGCGATGCTTGACGTTAAATCCGTTCCCGAACGGATTTAGATCAATCATCGCGATAGCGATTCAACATAAACAATCAAAATTCAGCATCGCACCAGCGATACAATTTATAAGTAGGTGCCTGATGCAGGAGATTGCCGCGCTAACGCTCGCAACGACGCGGCAATAAATCAACCATCCTCCCAAACCTGCCGCCGACATATCGTCTGCATATCACACCAGCCACATCGCTTGTCATCCGGCCAGGCCGGTAGGCCTTCACCTGACTGGATCTGTTGCATGATGGTTAGAAGTCGTTGCTCGGTTAGTGACAGCAGGTCGTCTAATTGTTCACCTTCAAGCGTAGCAGCGCTGCCGACGTTGCCGGGCTTATCGAGTTTGAGGTATTCGACCCGTGATACGGGTTGCTTGTTGGTCTTGCTGAGCAGTGCATAGAAAGGCAGTTGCACGGCCTCGCCACTCTCGACTTCTTTTTTTGTCGAGACGGTTCCGGTTTTATAATCGATGATGGCCAGGTTTTCACCTGCCTGGTCGATGCGATCCAGGCGACCTTTTATTTTCAGGCTGGGGCTTAGTTCATTTTCACACTTTGTTTCGGTTTGACTGACGCGCCATCCGGTCTCGCGCTCGGTTTGCCAGTCGATGTATTCGGGGATCATCGATTGCCAGAGTTGCAGCCAGGCGCGGTGGGCGAAGTTTTGTTCGAGGTCGTTTTTGAAAAGTTTGGTGGCGATGTCGTTGAGCAGGGCGATGGCCTGCTCACGGTTGGCCGTGGTGAGTTTTTGTTTGAAGGGGCCGGGCAGATTTTCCACGTCACTGTGGAAGGCCTCGAGACAGCGGTGGATGCGCTGGCCGTAATCGGCCTTGGCCAGTTCTTCGCGGATCGCCTCGGGGGCGCTTAGCTTGAGACAGCGCGCGGCGTAAAACTGATAGGGGCAGTCCATGAGCAACTGGTAGTCGCTGGCGGTGATGGTAGTGGGGATCTGCGATGGCGGCACGATCGGGCGGGGTTGTTGAGTGATGTCCGGTAAGGGGGCGTTCTCGCTGCTGCGGACCTGGCTTTGTGGGTCGGCGAGGAGTTGTTGCAGTTCCACCGCGTCGAGTTCCTCACCCCAGGCGAGTTTATGAAAGGCCTGCATCTGCGCCAGCCAGGGACTGGCCGCGACGGCTTCGCCGTCCTGTTCATGGCGCAGGCTGATGAGGATCTGCCCGGCGCTGTGCAACAGACGGCGGAAATAGCCGAAGCGTTGTCGGCGCAGTTCACTGGCCGTGGTCAGGCCCAGTTCGCGGCGCACCGCCTGGTTGAAAAACGGCGAGACCCGGCTTTGACCGGGTAAGAATTCGGCCTCGGCCCCGGCGATGATCAGGGCATCGAAGTGTTGCAGGTTGCTCTGTGCCAGCCCCATGAGCTGTACCGGGCCGCCGCTGGCGGCGGGTTTGAAATTGCTCTGCTCCAGTTGTCGGCCCAGCCAGCTGCGAAAGTCCAGCCAGCCCAGTTGCAGTTCGAGGGGCCTGGCGGCACTGGTCAGGGAGTCGAGCACCTGCAGGATGCGCTGCCCGGCGGCGTCGGCCTCCAGGGCCGGGGCGATGCCAAGCAGGGCCAGGGTCTCCGACAGATTGCTGAGGTACTGGCGCGCCGGGTGTTTTTCTTTTAATAAGGGCTGAAACAGTGCGGCGACCCGGTCGAAGCGGTCGAGGATGGTCAGCAGGGTGGGGGAGACCTCGGGCATCCAATCCGGCAGGCGCGCCCGTCGGCGCAGTAATTGCTGCCGATAGCGGCC
>JAHEDB010000025.1 GCA_024641465.1 Chromatiales bacterium
AAAATCACTTCGCCCCCTCCGGTGAAGGTGCCCCCTATTGCATCATGATCCCGCCACCCAATGTAACCGGCAGTCTGCACATGGGGCATGCCTTTCAGGACACCATCATGGATGCCCTGACTCGCTACCATCGTATGAAGGGTCACAACACCCTCTGGCAGGCGGGTACGGATCACGCCGGTATTGCCACCCAGATGGTGGTCGAACGCCTGTTGCAGGCCGAAGGCAAGACCCGCCATGACCTCGGCCGCGATGCCTTTATCGAAAAGGTCTGGGAGTGGAAGGCCCACTCCGGCGGCACCATCACCCGTCAGTTGCGTCGCCTCGGTGCCTCCCTCGACTGGAATCGTGAACGCTTCACCATGGATGACGGTCTGTCGGAAGCGGTCAAAGAAGTGTTTGTCCGCTTATATGAGGAAGACCTGATCTATCGTGGCAAGCGCCTGGTCAACTGGGACCCGGTATTACACACCGCCGTGTCGGATCTCGAAGTGATTTCGGAAGAAGAGAACGGCCACCTCTGGCACATCCGCTATCCCCTCACCGACGGCTCCGGCCAGCTGGTGGTCGCCACCACCCGCCCCGAAACCATGTTGGGCGATACCGCCGTGGCGGTGAATCCCGAAGATGAACGCTATAAACAATACATCGGCAAGACCATCACCCTGCCCCTGGTCGGCCGGCAGATCCCGATCATCGCCGATGACTATGTCGACCCGGCCTTCGGTACCGGTTGCGTGAAGATCACCCCGGCGCATGACTTCAATGACTATGAGATGGGCAAGCGGCATAACCTGCCGATGATCAACATCTTCACCGTCGATGCCTGCGTTAATGACGAGGCCCCGGAGGCCTATCGCGGTATGGACCGCTATGACGCACGCAAGAAGGTCGTCGCCGATCTGGAAGCGGCCGATCTATTAGAGAAGGTTGTCGACCATAAACTGGTGGTGCCACGCGGCGACCGATCCGGCTCCGTCATCGAGCCCTATCTCACCGATCAGTGGTACGTGAAGATCGGCCCGCTCGCCAAACCGGCCATCGAGGCGGTGGAAAACGGCTCGATCAAATTTGTGCCCGACAACTGGAAGAACACCTATTTCGACTGGATGCGTAATATTCAGGACTGGTGTATCTCACGGCAGATCTGGTGGGGCCATCGCATCCCCGCCTGGTATGACGATGCAGGCAATGTCTATGTCGGTCGTGATGAAGCCGAGATACGCAAGAAAAATAATCTCGGTGATCGTAATCTCAGACAGGATAACGACGTGCTCGACACCTGGTTCTCCTCCGCCCTGTGGCCCTTCTCGACCCTGGGCTGGCCGGAAAAGATGCAGGATGTTAAGACCTTCTATCCGACCTCGGTACTGGTCACCGGCTTTGACATCATCTTCTTCTGGGTCGCGCGCATGATCATGATGGGCCTCAAGTTCATGGGTGACGTGCCTTTCAAAGAGGTGTATGTCACCGGCCTGATCCGCGACGCCCACGGCCAGAAGATGTCCAAGTCCAAGGGTAATGTGCTCGACCCGATCGATCTCATCGACGGTATCGAGCTAAAGGCCCTGCTCGACAAACGCACCACCGGCATGATGCAGCCGCACCTCAAGGACAAGATCAGCAAACAGACCAAAAAGGAATTCCCCGACGGCATCCCCGCCTTCGGTACCGATGCGCTGCGCTTCACCATGACGGCGCTGGCCTCGACCGGCCGCGACATCAATTTCGATCTCGGCCGTACCGAGGGTTATCGCAATTTCTGCAACAAGCTGTGGAACGCCGCCCGTTATGTATTGATGAACACCGAAGGCGAAGACTGCGGTATCAATAGTGATAAGGTCGAGCTGTCGGTCGCCGACCGCTGGATCCTCGGTCGTCTGCAACAGACTATTCAGTCGGTTGAAAAGGCCATGAGTGAGTATCGCTTCGATCGCATCGCCCAGTCCATTTATGAATTCACCTGGGATGAGTATTGCGACTGGTACCTGGAATTGTCCAAACCGATCCTGATGGGCTCGGACAGCAGCAAAGAGGCCAAACGCGGCACGCGCCAGACCCTGGTACGGGTACTGGAAACCCTGCTGCGCGTTACCCATCCGATCATGCCCTATATCACCGAAGAGATCTGGCAACGTGTTGCGCCCCTGGCAGGCATCAAGGCTGACGTACAGGGACGTACTAATGTCGCGGGAGGCAGGAAGCCGGGAGCGACAAAGACCATTATGCGGCAAGCCTATCCGCAGTTTGACGAACAGCAGTTGGATAACAACGCCATCGCCGAACTGGAATGGATCAAGCAATTCATTATCGGTATTCGGCAGATCCGTAGCGGCATGGACATCAAACCGGGCAAGGCCCTGCCGGTACTGATCCAGAACGGCAGCCCACAGGACAAACAACGGCTAGAGGCCAACGCGACCTATATCCAGTCACTGGCCAGGACCGAATCCATTACCTGGCTGGAATCCGACGAAGCGCCGGAGGCGGCTATTGCCCTGGTGGGTGAGATGAAGCTACTGGTACCGATGGCCGGCCTGATCGACAAAGATGCCGAACTGGCCCGCCTCACAAAAGAGATCGAAAAACTGCAACAGGAAACCCAACGTATCGAGGGCAAGCTCAGCAACAGCAGTTTTGTCGACAAGGCGCCGGAGGCCGTAGTACAAAAGGAACGTGACAAACTGGCCGAGATCAAAACCGCCCGCGATAACCTGCTGGAACAACAGGCCAAGATCGAAAAATTGTAATGACAGGGACCAACTGCTGATGAGTGATTATGCCTTTACCCTGGAAATGGACGTGCGCGACTATGAATGCGACATCCAGGGCATCGTCAACAACGCCGTGTATCAGAACTACCTGGAACACGCCCGCCACGAATACCTGAAACAGGTCGGCATCAACTTCGCGGAACTGGCTCGCAACGGCATTAACCTGGTGGTGGTGCGCGCCGAGCTGGATTACAAACTGCCCTTGATGAGCGGTGACAGATTCATCGTCGGCCTGACTATGCAACGGGAATCGAGGATCAAGTTTGCCTTCCATCAGGACATCATTCGACTGACGGATGACAAGATCATGGTCAAGGGCAAGATCATCGGCACCGCCCTCAACCCCAAGGGCCGACCGGCCATTCCTGCTGAGCTGGATAAGCTATTGAGCTGAAAAGTTTAAATCTCAAACCTTAATATTAACCGCCAAGACGCCAAGGACGCCAAGTTTTATTTACTTGGTCCCACGATTTGCGTGGCCATGCGTATGGAGGCATAAAAAGTGTTTGGCATGGGGCGGTGTCACACAGAGAAAGGGAAACAGGAATTAATTTATTAAATCTTGGAGTCCTTGGCGTCTTGGCGGTGAGATGGTTTTAAAATAAATATCACCACCAAGGCGCCAAGACACCAAGAAAACCCTTAAATCTCACCACGAAGGCTCGAAGACACGAAGTTTTCCTGAAGAGCCCAAAATTATACCCGATACAATATTGTGTTTTTCTTCGTGTCTTCGTGGTAAAAGATGTTTGGCTGCTAAAGTTAAAAAATATCACCACCAAGGCGCCAAGACACCAAGGAAACCCTTAAATCTCACCACGAAGGCCCGAAGACACGAAGTTTTCCTGAAGAGCCAAAAATTATACCCGATACAATATTGTGTTTTTCTTCGTGCCTTCGTGTCTTCGTGGTGAAAAGGAATATATTTATTAAATCTTGGCGTATTGGCGTCTTGGCGTCTTGGCGTCTTGGTGGTGAAATGGTTTTATTATTTAATAGAAACAGGTTTATCGTTTCTTTATACCAGCTTCTTCCCCACGGTTTTCGGATTGGGCGATCAGGATGACGCCGAGGATCACTATGAATATGCCAAGCGTGCGGGTCCAGGAGACGCTTTCGTTCAACAGCGGCCAGTTCGCCGCGACGATGTAGACGATCACATAGCTCAGGCTCAGCATCGGGTAGGCCAGGCTGAGTTCAAGCCGGGCGATGGCGAACAGCCAGAACACCAGGGACACGGCGTAACTGCCGAGGCCAACGAACAACCAGCCGATTACCGACACATCGAGCATTATGTCCAGCAGGACCGCGCCCTGTGCATTGTGTTGTGCAATCAGCGTCATGGAGGCCTTCATGAACAGTTGCGCCATGCTCGACAGCAAAATGCTGGCGGTCATACAGAGGAAGGCATTGCGGCGTGAGGTCATGACAGCGACACCAGCCATAACCCAAGGGTTACCAGCAATACTCCGCCCCAACGTTGCAGTGAGACGGTTTCTTTGAGCTTGTAGCGTGATACCAGGGTCACCAGAAAAAATCCCAGGCTGAGAAACGGCGTCGCCTTGCTGACCTCCATGTGATACAGCACCAGCAACCAGATCAGCATACCGAGCACCAGGCAGGTAATCGCCAGATAGGTCTCGCGGAATGAGAGGATCTGCATAATAAAGCCGGGCCTATCCGCCGTGCTGTCGACCCGATTCGTCGCCAGTTTTTGCAGCACCTGGCCGGTGGTGGTAAAGCTCAGCGCCAGGGCGATCAGCAGGTAGATGCTCACAGTCCCCTTCTCCAGCGGCGGGTATGATGCTCAGCGGGCATACGACACCACCCACACGGAAAATTTGCTGTTGGTATAATGCTGAGCCACGGGTCTCAGCATGGCACTTGCCGTCTTGCTGCATGTCAGTTCACAGAACACGGCGATATCCCGCTTGAGTTCACCGCTTAGTTGTTGTGCGAGCAGCTTGCGCAAGCCTTCCTCGCCCAGCCGCCGACCTGCGTGTTCGGGATAACCCGAGCCATAAAACAGCTCCCCCTCGGACAACAAATAGATATCGCTGCGCTTGAGGGTCCACGCCACGGCACGCACCGCATTACCGTCGGAGACAAGCACGGTGTCGGCCTTCAGTTTCGGCGCGACCTGTTCGAATAACAGGCCGGGTGATTTGACCGCCAGTGTATATGACGGCAGGGCGCCATTCAGGATCTGAAACAGGATCACAACCGAGGTGGCAAGCGCCGCAATTCGTTGTCCCATGCCCTTGAAGTAAAACATCGAAAGAGTTACCAGGATCGCGACACCAAAACCTGCCAGCATGGCATACCATTTGATCGTCTCAGCCGGCAACAGGTACAGTAGACCATCACTCGAATGATGCTGGCGATTCCACAGGGCGATCAACCCCAGTAGCAACAGCACAGTATTAATGACTAACCCCAGCACAAACAGGCGTTGGCGGCCCGCCTTAAGATAATTCAACAAGCCCATGCCGAGCAGGATCGCCGCCGGGACCATGCAAGGCAGGATATAGGTCGGCAGCTTGCCGCGCGAGATGGACAGGAATAACAGCGGCATACCAAACCAGAGCAACAGATAACGTAACAGATCGGTCTGTTGGTTAGTCAGGCGCAGACCGGCGATGGCGGCGGGAATAAAACCACTCCAGGGAAACATCACCACTGGCAGCAGCGCCAGATAAAAATACATGGGCTCGGCATGCTGGGCATTGTCCGACATAAAGCGCCGGATATGCTCCTCCCAGATAAAGTAATGCCAGAAGTCCGCTTCGCGCAGGTGAATGATGATGGCCCAGGGGGTGATGGTCAGCGCGGCGCCCAAAATGATCCACCAGGATTGCCATAACAATTTATAGCGTTTCTGGATCAGACAATAGGGTAACAGTGCAATCCCGGGGAGCACAAAGGCCAACAGGCCCTTGGTCAAAAATGCCATGCCAAACAATACACCGCTGGCCGCCAATCCCAGAACTTGTTGCCTTGTCGATTGTGCCGCATTCGCCGCCAAGTAAAACAACACCATGCCGCCGGTCAGAAATACACTGAAGGGACTATCGAGTAAGGCGGTGGTGCCGATGATCAGGACTTCGATAAAGGTGAGAAATACCGCTGCCGCCGCCAGTGCGACACCTGCCCCACCGCCGGTACGAATCAACAACAGCCAGATAAACCAGGCGCTTAACCCACTGGCCAGGGCGCTGGGCAGGCGCACGGCAAAAATATTTTCACCGAATACACTGATCGAGATCGCCGTAAGCCAGTAACCCATTGGCGGTTTTTCGAAATAGCGCAGATCGATCAGGTGCGGCACGGCCCAGTTGCCGGACTGGAGCATTTCGCGGGGGATTTCGCCATAGCGTGTCTCATCGGGAAACATCATGGGGCGCACGCCAAGTGGCAACAGGTACGTCAGTGCATAAGCCAAAACGAGCAAAAACAGGACGGAACGCAGCATATCCCGACCCGAGTGTGGTGCGTCTGTTGTGGTAGTGAATTGCATGAAGATAAATTTAAGCAACATATGTCTCGTCGTTAGTGGTCGGTGGCTTGCAGACACATCGTGCCTTCACGGCCGGGTAAACTGTCGAGTCGGATTTTTCCCCGCGGGATCTGCTCCAGCGGCGGCAACAACTCGCGTAGCGGGACAAAGCGGATGTTGCGTTGTCGTGCCAGGGCGAGAAACTCCTCGAATAGTGTAGCGCAAACACCACCTTCGGCCTCCGCATGGATGGTCAGGACATTGAGTTGCCCGGGCCGGATCATATTCAGCAGGGTCTCATTATAGTTGGCGTTGCTGATGCCGTTGCGGCCGATCAACTCATCATAGGTGGGCAGGGTGACCGGGACCTGCGGGGCGCATACCTGCCCGTTGACCACTGGCCGGAAGATCGAACTGCCGCGGCAGTCGCTATTATAATGAAAACCAAAGGACTGTTTTTCCAGTAACACCTGCTCGGTGCACTTCCAGCCTGCCGCGGCAGAGCATGCCGGCTTGTGGCCGATGATCTTTTCCAACGCAGCAAAACCCTTCGCTATCTCGCGTCGACTTTGCTCGCCGTTCATACCTTCCACGCGCTTTTGCCATTTGTGGTGATCCCACGCGTGCAGGCCCACCTCGTGACCGGCCGTGTCGGTTTGGCGAATGATCTCGCCATGATGTTTACCGATAAGGCGTCCGGGCCAGAAGGTGCCGGCCAGCAGGATGTCCCAGCCATACAGGCTGGCGGCATTGGAGCGCAGCATTTTGATCAGGAAGGTCGGTTTCAACAGTCGCCACAGATGGCGACCCATGTTGTCCGGTCCGACACTGAAGAAAAAGCTTGCCACGATCTCATGCCGGGCAAAGATATCCAGCAACTGCGGCACACCCCGGCGTGTGCCGCGAAAGGTATCCACATCGATGCGCAGGCCGACCTTGATGGGATCGTCAGACATGCTCAGGTTTCATTCCACTCACAGGCAACCTCAAGACCGGGGCTCAAACCGTTTGATGTCTAGTCTTGTTTGCCATGGACATAGTCCTGCAGGAAATAATCCAGGGTCTTACTGACGGACTCTTTCGTGGTCACCACCGGTTGCCAGTCGAGCAGGCGTTTGGCGTTACGAATACTCGGTTTGCGGTGTTGCACGTCCTGATAGCCCTCGCCGTAATAGGCGTGGCTCTCCAGCTTGATCATGCCGGCCAGCGGTGGGAAGTGACTGCGCAGCTCGTGCGCCTCGAACAGTTCGGTGAGATATTCGGCCAGTTCTTTAATACTCGCCTCGTTGTCGGGATTACCGATATTGATGATCTGACCGTCGCAGACATTGTTCTTGTTCTCGATGACGCGGAACAGGCACTCGACACCATCCGTGACATGGGTAAAACAGCGCTTTTGCGCGCCACCATCGATCAACTGGATCGGCGTGCCCTCCACCAGGTTGAGGATCAGCTGGGTGATGGCGCGTGAACTGCCGATGCGCGCCGAGTTTAATGAATCCAGGCGCGGCCCCATCCAGTTGAATGGCCGGAACAGGGTGAACTTCAGGCCGTGTGATTTACCGTAGGCCCAGATCACCCGGTCCAGCAACTGCTTGCTACAGGAATAGATCCAGCGTTGTTTATTGATCGGACCGAGGATCAGGCGAGAGTTGTCTTCGTCGAAATCCGGGTCGTCGCACATGCCATACACCTCGGAGGTCGAGGGGAAGATGATGCGCTTGCCGTATTTGACGCAGTGCCGCACGATGCGCAGATTTTCCTCGAAGTCGAGTTCGAATACACGGATCGGATTGCGGGTGTATTCGATGGGCGTCGCAATGGCCACCAGCGGCAGAATAACATCGCACTTCTTGATATGGTATTCGATCCACTCGCTGTGAATGGAGATATCCCCCTCATGGAAGTGAAAATCCGCTTGCTTCATCAGACGCTGAATGGCGTCGCTGTTGATGTCCATGCCGTGGACCTCGTAATTACCGTCCTGTAACAGTCGCTCAGTCAGGGCATTGCCGATAAAACCGTTGACGCCGAGGATCAACACACGGGTCTTGCGTTTGCTGTACATGGCCTGCGCCGTTTCGCGTTCGAAGCGACCACCGACCACCAGGCTCAGGGTACCGGCGACCTGGCCACCGCCCATCGGCACCTGCTTGTCTTTCTGTCCGGAAACAATCTCCAGGGCGCCCTTGCCGCAGGCCACCACCAGGGGATTGGTGGATATCACCGTGCCGGGTGACTTGCCACCCGTGTTCATATCGCTCAAACGCGCCTTCCAAATAAAGACCTTGGCCTGGCGGCTATAGGTGAAGGCGCCGGGGAAGGGATGGGTCACGGCGCGGATCAGGTTACGCACCTCGACATTCGATTGGTTCCAGTCGATCAGACCATCGGCCGGTGTACGGCGGCCGACGGTGGTGGCGGCCTTTTCATCCTGCGGTGTGCTCTTGACCTTGCCCTGCTTCAGTTTGGGCAGGTATTCATCCAGCATGGGGCCGAGCCCCTGCACCAGTTTGCGATGCAGAATGATGGCGGTATCGTCATCGGTGATCGGGAAACTATACTTCGCAATGATGTCACCGGCATCGGCCCGAGTCGTCATGTAGTGCAGGGTGCCACCGGTCTCTTTCTCGCCCTTGACCAGCGCCCAGTTGATCGGTGCACGACCGCGCAGCTTAGGCAACAGCGAGCCATGAAGGTTGACGCAACCGTGTTTGGGGATATCGAGGATCGGTTGCTTGATCATGTGCCGGTAGTAAAATGAGAATATGATGTCCGGCTGCATGCCACGGATTCTTTCCACCCACAGGGGATGGTTGATGTCATCCGGGGTATAGACAGGGATATTGTGCTCGGCGGCCAGCTCGGCCACGGACGAGAACCAGATCGCCTCTTCCGGCGAATCCGGGTAGGTAAACACCGCCTGGATGTCATACCCGTTGCGTATAAGGGCCGCAATACCTTCACAACCCACATTCTGATACGCCGCAACTACTGTCTTCATAAAATATTCTCCATTACTTTTTTTGGCCGCGTGTCGCGACCGGATTTATATTTAAACGTTATTCTTTTTCACTGACGGCCGGGGTACGCTGTGAGACAACCTCACGCACAAAGTAGCGCGGGCGGGCCCGTACATCGTTATAGATACGCCCGACGTACTCCCCCAACAGCCCCATGGCCAGCAACTGCATGCCGATGAACAGGAACAGGATCGAGAACACGGTCATCACGCCCTGCGCCGCCCACTCGGCGCCATAGATAATGCGCAACACCAGCAGCAAGGCACTGAGAATAAAACCCAGCACCGCCATGCCGCCGCCGATCAGACTCAACAGTCGCAGCGGGAAGGTCGTCATCGAGGTCAGTAGATCGAATTGCAGATTGATCAGCTTGAGAAAACTGTATTTGGATTCATCATTCTCACGCGCGGCGTGATTGACGGGCACCTCGGTGGTCCGGTGGGCAAACATATTCGCCAGTACCGGGATAAAGGTGCTGCGTTCGTGACACTGCAACATGGCGTGCACAATCGGTCGGCGATAGGCGCGCAACATACAACCGTAGTCGTGCATCAGCACCCCGGTCGATTTCTGTACGGCCTTATTCACCAGCCAGGACGACAGGCGGCGAAACGCCGAGTCCTGACGCATCTGTCGCACACTGCCAACCACGTCGTAGCCGTTATCGATCTCCGCCATCAGCTTGGGGATCTCTTCCGGCGGGTTTTGCAGGTCGGCATCCAGGGTCACGACCACCTCGCCATGGGCCTGGGCCAGCCCGGCCATCACCGCCGCATGCTGACCATAATTGCGGTTGAGCAATACGCCGACGATCTCGGCCTGTTTTACACTGGCCTGTTTGATCATTTGCGCAGATCCATCCTTGCTGCCGTCATCCACCAGCACGATCTCATAGGACTTACCGATTTCCCGGCAGACCTTGCTGCAACGTTCAATCAGTTCGGCCAGATTTTTTTCTTCGTTATAGACGGGGATGACCAGGGACAAATACACCGAACTCATTTAGACGGACTCCTAATAATCGATTTTATGGCGCTAACAACACGCTGTACATCCGCGTCGCTCATATCGGGGAACAGCGGCAGTGAACAGATCCGCTCCGAGTTCCACTCTGTATGTGGCAGGGAATATTCATGTCGGTAATGTTCACGATAATACTTTTGCATGTGCGCCGCCTTGAAGTGCAGGCCGCTGCCGATACCCCTGGCCTTGAGTTCGGCCATGAAGGCGTCACGGCTCATGCCGATCCGCTCGATATCGAGGCGGATGATAAACAGGTGCCAGGCGTGACGGCTGGTGGAGGCCGGTGTCAGCAGCGGTCGAATCTCATCGATGGACGCCAGCTCGGACAGATACAGATTAGCCAGATCCATACGCCGCTGATTCATTTCCGCCAGGCGTTTGAGCTGGCCGATGCCCAGCACGGCGTTCATATCCGGCAGATTATATTTGAAACCCGGCTCCTGCACCTCGGCCTGTGGTGCGCGCCCCTGGGTCTGGCGGTCGAAGGCATCGACCCCGAGGCCGTGAAATTTGAGGCGGCGGATGTGATCGGCCTGGGCCTGATCGTCGGTGCAGAACATGCCACCTTCACCGGTGGTGATATTCTTGATCGGGTGAAACGAGAAAATGGCCGTACCGTCGACACCGATATTCCTGCCCAGATACTGGGTCCCCACCGCGTGGGCGGCGTCTTCGATGAGGGGAATGCCGTGCCGAACGGCCAGTTGACGCAGGGGATCGAGTTCCGCCGCCGCACCGGCATAGTGAACGGGGATGATCAGGCGGGTACGCTCACTGATCAGGGGTTCCACCGTCTCGGCCGAGACCATCAGATTGTCACGGTCCACATCGGCGAAGATCGGCGTGGCGCCACAGGCGGTAATCATATTGACCGTGGAGACCCAGGTCAGCGACGGGGTAATGACCTCATCCCCCGGACCGATACCCCGCGCATACAGGCTCAGGTGCATACCGGCCGTGGCGGATGTCAGGGCGACGGCGTGCTGGCAGCCGATGGTTTCACAAAACAATTGCTCAAATTCTGCACAACGCGTACCGGTGGTGATCCAGCCCGAACGCAACACCTCGCCTACGGCACTGATCTCGTCTTCCGAGATCGAAGGCCGTGAAAACGGTAAAAAACTTGTATCCATATCAGGAAATACCACCTACTCAGGATTACACATAAACTCTGACCGATATAGTCTAGCAGCTTGTTGAAAAACTACTGCGCTTGCCATGACGGCGTTGCAAAAGAGCTCAAAATGCTCATTTACTCCATGTAAACTCCGCTTTTTCGCCCTTTTGCGCCTTGTCCTGGCTGCGCTCGCTACGTTTTTCAACAAGCTGCTAGTCAATTCTCACAAATATTCTTGTCCGGCAACAATGCGCCCAACCGGGCTAACCCATGGCCAGCGACATCACCAGTTTGACCACACCGAGCAGGGTGCCGATAAACAATGCCACCGCGATCAGACCGAGGATGATGTATTGCGCTGGTTTGCCGTGTTGAAAATCACGTTGATAATTCTTGCTGCTCTGCACACCGAACAGGGCGGCCAGCACGCTTTGGGCAACCTGCCAGAGGCTCGGTTGCTGTTTATCTTGTTGCTCACTCATTTTATTTTGCTCATCAACTTGAAATTGAAAATGACTCAGGCGGTTTTATATAACAGTCGTCCCGTCTCGAAAATGCTGTTCGCCAGGCGCGAACCTTTATAACGCATATTGCGTTTCAGGACAAAATCAAACAACACGGGATTATAGCGACGCAGGGCTACGATAGTAGCAATTTTATGCTCATCCAGCAGCCCCATGGCGGCGATGCGTTTGACCGAGAAGATCGGCATCACCCCGGGCAGGGGGAAATCCGAACCGTTCAACAGGCGATGATGCCAT
>JAHEDB010000026.1 GCA_024641465.1 Chromatiales bacterium
CGCGGCGATGCGGTTCATCCACGTAGCCGAACTGTTTGGCCAGTACCCGTTGATGATCGAACAACAGGCGATCCTCGCGGCGTTTGCTTAATACATGCAGGCCAAAGCGGATCTTCCACAGGAAGTTCTGGCCTTCGATCAGACTATTGTATTCGCGCTCGCTCAGAAAACGGTGCGTCACCAGATCATGCAGGGTGTTGGCGTCAAAATGCCGCTTGGCGACCCAGCCGATCATCTGGATATCGCGTAGCCCCCCCGGTCCTTCCTTGATGTTGGGTTCGAGGTTATAGGAGGTATCATTGAATTTGGTATGGCGGGCGATCTGTTCCTGCCACTTGGCCTCGAAAAAGGCCCGGCTGGGCCACAGGTGGGCGGGGGAACAGCGTTTGCGTTGTTCATCAAACAGGTCCTGCTTGCCGATCAGCAGGCGGGCCTCCTGGATATTGGTTGCAACGGTGATGTCCTTTTTTGCCTCGCTGACGCACTCCTTCAGTGAGCGTACGCTGTGACCCACCTCCAGGCCGATATCCCACAGGAAACGCAGGAAGCTTGCCAGCTGCTCATCGTATTGGTGGGTGTTTTTCCGCAGCAGGATCATCAGGTCGATATCAGAATGGGGATGCAACTCGCCGCGACCGTAACCGCCTACGGCGAGCAGGGAGAGGTCCGGTTGCCCTTTGGCAAACAGGTCACGCCAGGCATAGATCAACAGGCTGTCGACGAACCGTGCCCAGGCATGGACGAGTTCATTGGCTGAGCGGCCAGCCTGGAAGTGTTCGGTGAGGGTGTTCGAGGCCTGCTTCAGTGCCTGTTTGAAAACAGTCAGGTGTTTACTGGTGAGAAGTTGTGCTTCAAATGCTGCGGCATCAAACAGCGTGCTATCAATCGTGGCGGCGGGCAACATTCACCAGTCTTCTTCTGTACGTTTGGTGAGGACCTCATAACCATCCTCGGTGACCAGAATGGTGTGTTCCCATTGGGCTGACAGGGAACGGTCCTTGGTGATCACCGTCCAACCGTCTTTCATGAGTTTAACGTGACGCTTACCGGCGTTGATCATCGGTTCGATGGTGAAGATCATACCGGGCTCCAGCAGCAGGCCGGTGCCGGCCTGGCCATAATGCAACACCTGGGGCTCCTCATGGAATTTCAGGCCGATACCGTGGCCGCAATACTCCCTGACCACCGAATAACTCTGCGCCTCGGCATATTGCTGGATGGCGTGGCCGATATCCCCCAGTTGGGCGCCGGGCCTGACCTGTTTGATCCCCAGGCACATACATTCGTAGGCGACTTTGGACAGGCGCTGTGCCTGGATCGAGGGGCTGCCGATAAAAAACATTTTACTGGTATCGCCGTGATAACCGTCCTTGATGACCGTGATGTCGAGATTGATGATGTCGCCTTCCTTGAGGCGTTTCTCATTGGGGATGCCGTGGCAGATGGTGTGATTGACCGAGGTACAGATGGAACTGGGAAACCCGTGGTAGTCCAGCGGAGCAGGGATGGCCTGTTGCTCATTGACGATAAAGTCATGGCAAATCCGATCCAGTTCGGCGGTAGTGATGCCGGCCTTGACGTGGGGCTCGATCATCTCCAGCACCTCGGCGGCGAGGCGGCCGGCGACGCGCATTTTGGCGATTTCCTGCGGGGTTTTGATGCTGACGCTCATAATTCTTCCATTCTACCTCAATTTGGACAAAGTCTACCGCGGCCCCTGAATTCCCGTACCGGGGAGGGGAAATAACCCATCATTTTGGCAGGATTATTGTCGTACCGGGAGCTTTATGGTATAAAGCGCGCGCTTGTTTAGCAAACTTAACCGTCCGCTGGTCGGACATAATACACACATACACCGACACGTATGCCAGGGTGCCCTCAAGGGTTGGTATATGGGGTGTATGGAGGCCTAACCCCGGAGATATAATATGGCTGATATAACTATGCGTCAGATGCTAGAGGCTGGCGTTCACTTTGGACACCAGACCCGCTTCTGGAACCCTAAAATGCGTCCCTTCATCTTTGGTGACCGCAACAAGATTCACATCATCAATCTGGAAAAGACCTTTCCACTTTATAATGATGCCATCAATTTTATCGGCAAACTGGCGTCCAATCGTGGCAATGTCATGTTTGTCGGCACCAAGCGCGCCGCTCAGCAGGTGATTCGCGAGCAGGCCGAACGTTGCGGCATGCCCTTCGTCAACCATCGCTGGTTGGGTGGCATGTTGACCAACTACAAGACCGTCAAACAGTCGATCAAGCGCCTCAAGGACCTGGAAAAGATGGCCCTCGACGGTACTTTTGATCGCCTGGGCAAAAAGGAAGTCCTTAACCTGACCCGTGAGCAGGAAAAACTCGAACGCAGTCTCGGTGGTATCAAGGACATGAACGGTCTTCCCGATGCCCTGTTCGTTGTCGATGTGGGCCATGAAAAGATTGCCATTCAGGAAGCCGTCAAACTGGGCATCCCTGTTATCGGCGTGGTCGATACCAACAACAGCCCGGATCATGTCGATTATCTGATCCCCGGTAACGATGACGCGATTCGCGCCATTACCCTCTACACCCAGGGTATTGCCGATGCAATCATTACCGGCAAGGCCTCCGTGGCGCATGTGGCTGGCAAGGCCGATGACTTTATCGAACTGGATGAAGACGGCAGCGTGGCCAGAACCGCCAAGAAAAAGACCGCCAAAAAGGTCACCACCAAGGTAAGCACCAAGAAGGCAGATGCGGTAGCCGCTGACGATGATGCAGCCGACGATAAGCCGGCTGCCAAGAAAAAGACAGTCGCCAAAAAGAAATCAACCGCCAAGAAAAAGGCCGATTGATCTCACTACGGTTTGGCCAGGGCAGGTTTGTATAAACCTGCCTGTTTAAACCATTCGGGCAAAAAGGGGGCATTGCCCCCTTTTTCCAAATGTTCGGACTAAAAGCCGCATTCAGTATTAATTTGAATTTTTCAAGAGGACAGTAACATGGCAATCACTGCAGCATTAGTTAAGGAACTGCGTGAACGTACCGGGGCCGGTATGATGGAGTGCAAAAAGGCACTGGTTGAAACCGATGGCGATATCGATGCCGCGATCGAGCACATGCGTAAATCCGGTCTGGCCAAGGCCGACAAGAAGGCCGGGCGTACCGCGGCCGAGGGGCTGATGATCATCAAGACCAGCGCCGACGGCAAAACCGCTGCCATCGTTGAAATTAACAGTGAAACCGACTTTGTCGCCAAGGCCGATGATTTTATCGCCTTCGCCAACGCCATTGGCGATCGCGTGCTGGCCAGCAAACCGGCCGACCTCGAGGCGCTGATGGCCATGCCCCTGCAGGACGGCGGCGCCAGCGTGGAAGATGCCCGCAAGGCCTTGATCGCAAAACTAGGTGAAAACATGAGCGTGCGCCGCTTTGCGCTGTTGCAGAGCCCCGGCCTGGTTGCCAGCTATATGCATGGCAGTCGCATCGGTGTATTGATCGACATCGAAGGTGGTGATGAAAACCTGGGTAAGGATCTGGCCATGCATATCGCCGCCAGCCGTCCGGTGTGCGTCAGCGAAGACAATGTCGATCCTGCTCTGATTGCCAAGGAACGGGAAATCTTCTCTGCCCAGGCGGCGGAGAGCGGCAAGCCGGCGGACATCATTGAGAAAATGGTCGATGGCCGCATCAACAAGTTCCTCAAGGAAATCACCCTGCTGGGCCAGCCATTTGTCAAAGACCCGGATCAGACGGTTGCCAAACTGCTGAAGGCAGCTGGCGCCAAGGTGAATCGCTTCGCACGTTACGAAGTAGGTGAAGGTATCGAGAAAAGGACCGAAAACTTTGCTGATGAAGTGATGGCACAAGTTAAGGGCGGCTAAACCAACCAAAGTCAAGAGAGCCTATGTCATCAAAACTAAAATACAAGCGTATCCTGCTTAAGTTAAGCGGGGAAGCTCTCATGGGGGAGCAATCTTACGGGATTGACCCCGCCATTATTGATCGCACCGCCAAGGAAGTCGCTGAACTGGTTAAGATAGGTGTGCAGGTGGCCATCGTCATCGGTGGCGGCAATATCTTCCGCGGCGTCAGTCTGTCGGCCGCCGGTATGGACCGGACCACGGCGGATCACATGGGTATGCTGGCTACGGTGATTAATTCCCTGGCGATCCAGGACGGCCTGGAACGACATGGCATGGCGGCGCGGGTGATGTCGGCGCTGCCGATCCATGCCGTGTGTGAAGACTATATTCGCCGCCGCGCCATTCGTCATCTGGAAAAAGGCCGGGTGGTGGTGTTTGCCGCCGGTACCGGTAATCCCTTTTTTACCACCGATACCGCTGCCAGCCTGCGCGGTGTTGAGATCAATGCCGGGATGGTGATCAAGGCGACCCGGGTGGATGGTGTATACACCGCCGATCCCGAGAAGGACCCCAAGGCCACCTTGTATGAGCATTTAAGTTACGATGAGGTTATCAAAAATAAACTCGCAGTGATGGATACCACGGCCATTGTTCTGTGCCGTGACAATAATATCCCCATTCGCGTTTCCAATATGAACAAACCAGGGGCCTTGCTGCGTATCGTATCGGGAGAAGCGGAAGGCACGCTGGTTGATAGAGGAGATTAAGATGATCGACGATCTGAAGAAAGATGCCGAGTCTCGGATGAAGAAGAGTATTGAGTCGCTCAAGGGTGACTTGACTAAAATACGCACCGGTCGGGCCCACCCCAGTTTGCTGGAGCATCTGACTGTTGATTACTATGGCTCGTCAGTCCCGCTCAGCCAGGTCGCCAACATATCCGTCGGCGATGCGCGGACCCTGACGGTGACTCCGTGGGAAAAGCAGATGGTGCCGGTGGTGGAAAAGGCGATCATGAATTCCGGTATGGGTCTGAATCCGGCCTCAGCCGGTGAAGTGATTCGTGTACCACTGCCACCTCTGACCGAGGAGCGGCGCAAGGACCTGATCAAGGTCGTGCGTAAGGAAGGCGAGGCTAGTAAGGTAGCAATACGAAATATTCGTCGTGACGTGCTGAGTGATGTGAAATCCTTGCTCAAGGATAAGGACATCACCGAAGATCAGGATCGCATGGCGCAGGATGATGTGCAGAAACTGACCGACAAGTATGTTGCGCAAGTGGATGTGTTACTGACAGAAAAAGAAAAAGATTTAATGGAAATTTAACCTGCCGGGTTAAATGTTTTCGGGTGTAACGGCGCGGGAAATAAAATGATAAATAAAATCCCCAGCAATACGGATGATACCGTGCCGGTATTGCCCCGGCACGTCGCCATTATTATGGACGGTAATGGCCGCTGGGCAAAAAAACGCTTTTTACCCCGCTTTGCCGGTCATAAGGCCGGTGTCGAGACCGTCAGAAAAATCGTCGAAATCAGCGCGGAACTACGTATCGAGGCACTGACCCTGTTCGCCTTCTCCAGTGAAAACTGGCAACGTCCCAAAAAAGAAGTCGACATCCTCATGGATCTGTTTGTCAGTTCCCTGGAGAAAGAGGTCAAACAACTTCACCAAAACGGTATCAGGCTGCAATTCATTGGTGATCGCAGTGAGTTTAATCAGAAGTTACAGAGCCGAATCGCCGAGTCCGAGCAATTGACCCGCGATAATCAGGGCATGCGTCTGGTCATCGCGGCAAATTACGGCGGCAAATGGGATATCGTGCAGGCCGCAAGGCAACTTGCGGAGCAGGTCAGACAGGGAACGATTGAACCGCAGGATATAACTGCGGATATGCTGCACCAATATATTTCGCTGAGTGATTTGCCTGAACCCGATCTATTTATACGCACCAGCGGTGAACACAGGATCAGTAATTTTATGATTTGGCAATTGGCCTATACCGAACTCTATTTTACCAATATCCTCTGGCCCGATTTTGATCGCGCCGCCTATATGGATGCCTTAAAGTCCTTTGCTGACAGGGAACGCCGTTTCGGACAAACCGGCGAGCAAGTGGCAAAGATCCACAATGCTTAAGCAACGCGTCCTCACCGCCATCGTGCTTGCCGTTGCCGTGCTGTCGGCACTGTTCGGTCTGTCAGATAACCTGTTGCTGATGGTGTTTGGCGTGATACTGCTTACCGGTGCCTGGGAGTGGATGGGGCTGGCGGAACTACGCCAGACCGCAGCAAAAATCTCCTTTCTCCTCGCACAAGCTGTCGTATTAGTGGCGGCCTGGTGGATGATTCATTCGCATGTTAATTATGTTCCGGTGCTGCTTGTGTCGGCAGTACTGGCCTGGCTGCTCATCTTCTACTGGCTGGTCATGCATGAGCGTGGCAAGCGGAAGATCCATTTTTCGATAGCCGGCAGGGTAGCGCTCGGTTTGGTGCTGTTACCCATGACCTGGATCAGTATCGCCTTCATCCTTGTCAGATTCGAAAATGATCGCGTGCTGGTCCTGTTGCTGTTTTTCCTGATCTGGGGCGCCGATGTCGCCGCCTATTTCACCGGTCGCGCATTTGGTAAACACAAACTGGCCCCCAGCATCAGCCCCGGCAAGACCTGGCAGGGCGTGATGGGTGCACTGGCCATGACGATCGTGATCGTCTGCGTGGCATGGTGGCTAATGAACTATCCGCTTGGCTTGTTGCCGAAGCTGATTGTGCTTGGTTTGTTGGTAGCGGTGATCTCGGTTGTTGGTGACCTGTTCGAAAGCCTGCTTAAGCGTCAGGTTGGGGTGAAGGACAGCAGTAACCTTTTGCCTGGGCACGGTGGCGTGCTTGATCGTATTGACAGCATGATAGCCGCCGGCCCGCTGTTTGCACTCGGGATTTATCTGCTGGGTATGGCATAGATGAAAAAAATAACAATTCTGGGGTCGACCGGCTCAATCGGGGTCAGCACTCTCGATGTGATATCACGACATCCTGATCGATATTCCGTGTTTGCCCTTACCGCCCATTCCCAGGTCGAGAGGATGGTTGAGCAGTGCCGGCGATTCCAGCCGACATACGCCGTGATGGCCGATGCCAGTGCGGCGGAAAAGTTGCGTGGAAAATTGCAGGCGCAGGGGTCGGATGCCATGGTGTTGTCGGGCATGGAAGGCTTGAACGAAGTTGCGGCGCATGCAGAGGTGGATTTTGTGATGGCTGCGATTGTCGGCGCCGCCGGTCTGTTGCCAACCATGGCAGCCGTCAAACAGGGTAAACGGATCCTGCTCGCTAACAAAGAAGCACTGGTGATGTCGGGCCAGATATTCATTGATGCGGTACGGACCCATGGTGCCGAGTTGTTGCCCATCGATAGCGAACACAATGCGGTCTTTCAGTGTATGCCGGAGCAATATAACGGCAATTTGCGGGCACACGGCGTCAAGCGCATCATCCTTACTGCCTCGGGCGGTCCATTTCGCGATGCGCCGCTGGAATCCCTGACGAGCGTGACACCGGCACAGGCCTGCGCCCATCCAAACTGGGAAATGGGTAAAAAGATCTCGGTCGACTCCGCCACCATGATGAACAAGGGGCTGGAGGTGATCGAGGCCTGCTGGTTGTTTAATGCGGCGGTGGAACAGGTGAGCGTGGCCATGCACCCGCAAAGCATCATCCATTCCATGGTCGAGTATGATGATGGTTCCATTCTGGCGCAGATGGGGCAACCCGATATGCGCACACCGATTGCCCATGCCCTGGCCTGGCCGGAGCGTGTCGTATCCGGTGTCGGCAGCCTGGATCTGTTCAGCATGGGCAAACTGGAATTCAAGCAGCCGGATATGCAGCGCTTCCCCTGTCTGCAACTGGCCTATGACGCCATGCATACCGGCGGCACGCAGACCGCGATCCTCAATGCCGCCAATGAAGTAGCGGTAGAGGCCTTTTTGCAGGGAAAAATCGCCTTTACCGACATCAGTACCATCATTGCCAGAGTTCTGTCATCGGCCACTCACCATGCGGCCACCTCGCTGGAGCTTATCCTCGACGATGATCGACAGGCCCGTGGTCTGGCCGCCGAGTTCGTCAATTCGATTAATAAAACATTTCGCAGGCAGGCCAGATAATGTTTGATTTTGTATATAGCCTGCTGGCCTTTATCGTGGCGATCAGTATCCTGGTGGCGGTGCATGAATTCGGTCATTTCTGGGTTGCCAAGCAACTGGGTGTGAAGGTGTTGCGGTTTTCCATCGGTTTTGGCCGACCCTTGTGGCAAAAGAAGTTTGGCCCGGATCAAACCGAATATGTAATAGCTGCGCTGCCCCTCGGCGGTTATGTCAAGATGCTCGACGAACGCGAAGGGGATGTGCCACCGGCCGATCTGGGCCGGGCCTTTAATCGTCAACCGGTAGCGAAACGCATTGCTATCGTTGCAGCGGGACCGCTGTTTAATTTCATCTTTGCGATACTGGCCTACTGGTTGATGCTATCTATCGGTGTGACCGGCCTCAAACCGGTTATCGGTGATATCGCCAGGGATTCGGTGCTGGCGAGGGCCGGGTTTGAGAAGAATGATGAGATCATCTCGATCAATGGCCAGTCCACACCGATCTGGGATGTGGCGCTACAGGAACTGATAGTCACGGCACTGAATCGTGAAACGGCGGAGGTCGAGGTCAGAAAAAACGGCAATCTGTCTGCGACGCAAACGCTGGATTTTCAGACAATAGAAAGTTATGAAGAGCCTGATCAGGCACTACAGGCCATCGGTCTGAAGCCGTGGCAGCCGGCGATTGAGGCCGTGGTGGGCAATATTCTGGAGGGTTCACCGGCCGCCATGGCCGGCCTGCAAGGCAAAGATAAAATAGTCCGTGTTGATGAAGCCCCGGTTAATGGCTGGGGCGATCTGGTTGAGTATGTCAGTGCGCGGCCAAATCAACGACTCCAGTTGCATATCATGAGGGATGGTAAACCGCTGGTATTGCAGATTACGCCCAAACAAATTGAGCGTGATGGTAAAAAGGTCGGGCAAATAGGTATTGGTCCGGCCAATGTTCCTTCCATCCCGGACGAGATGAAACGCGAGTACCGGTATCCGGTGTTGAGTGGCTTTGCGCAGGCCGGTGAAAAGGTCTGGCGCAACTCCGTGCTGACACTCAAGATGATGGGCAAGCTTGTTACGGGGCAGGTGTCGCTCAAGAATCTGAGTGGTCCGATCAATATCGCCGTGTATGCCGGGTATTCCGCCAGTGCCGGGCTAGCACGCTTTCTGGATTTTCTCGCCATCGTGAGTATCAGCCTGGGGGTGATTAATCTGTTACCCATTCCGGTACTGGATGGTGGGCACCTGTTATATTACGGAATAGAAATTGTCACACGACGTCCCGTCTCTGAAAAAATAGAAATGCTGGGTCAGCGTATCGGTATCATGATCATTGTCATGATGATGGCGCTGGCAATTGGAAATGATATATCCAGATTGCTCGGTGGTTAGAAAGGCACAATGAATCGAATTATTTTGTTGTTGGTGTTATTGGCCGCCGCTCCGGCTTACGCTAAAAATACATTTGTGGTCAAGGATATCCGCCTTGAGGGTTTGCAACGCATCGCTGCGGGTACCATATTCAATTATCTGCCCGTCAAAGTGGGGGATGAATTCAGTGATACTATGTCGGCAGGGGCAATCCGCTCCCTGTACGGCACCGGCTTCTTTAAAGATGTGCGTCTGGAACGGGAAGGTAATGTCCTGGTGGTGTTTGTCGCGGAGAAGCCGGCTATCGCCGGCCTCAAGCTGGAAGGCAATAACGATATCCCAACGGATAAACTCAAGGAGTCTCTCAAACTGATCGGCCTTGCCGAGGGGCGTGTGTTTGACCGTTCCGTGCTGGAGATGATCGAGCTGGAGTTGCAACGACAATATTACAGCCTGGGCAAATATGCCGTAAAAATAGTCGCCGACGTTGTTCCGCTGGAGCGCAATCGGGTCGACATTCAGATCAAGATTACCGAGGGAGAGAAGGCGCAGGTATACGCGCTGAATATCATCGGCAATACCCGCTATCCAACCCGTGAGCTGTTGTTTCAGACCAGCCTGGGTGAGCCGGCATTGTTTGGTGGCCGGGAGAGTTATTCCAAGCAGATCCTGTCAGCCGATATCGAGGCCATCAAGTCCTATTATATGGACCGTGGTTATATCAACTTTGCGGTCAACTCGACCCAGGTATCGATCACGCCGGACAAGCAGGATGTGTATGTCACGGTCAATATCGCCGAGGGTGATCAGTTTAGCGTTAATAGCGTCAAACTTGCCGGCGAACTGATCATCGATAAGGCCGAAATGAACAAGCTGGTTGAGATGCAGGCGGGCGATGTGTTTTCCCGCAGCAAGGTCAGCAATACACGGAAAAAAATCACTGAACGCCTGGCCGAGGAGGGTTATGCCTTTGCCAACGTCAATATTATTCCGGAAATCAATAACGACAAAAAACTGGTCGACCTGACCGTGTTTGTCGAGCCGGGCAGACGGGTCTATGTGCGACGGGTCAATATCGTCGGTAATATCAAGACCAAGGACCGGGTCGTGCGACGCGAGATCCGCCAGATGGAAGGCGGCAAAATGGCGACCGGCCTGATTGCCCAATCCCGTAATCGTCTCAATCGTACCGGCTTTTTTGAAGAGGTGGAGATCGAGACACCCGCCGTGCCGGGCGAAACCGATCTGGTCGATGTCAATTACAACCTGAAAGAACGCTCGACCGGCACCTTGCAGGCCGGTATCGGTTATTCCGATCAGAATGGTGCCCTGTTTACCTTTTCCGTCAGCCAGGAAAACTTCCTCGGTACAGGTAACCGCATGAGTATTAACATGAGCAATAGTGAAGTAGTGGATGAGTATCGAGTTAATTATACCAATCCCTATTACACTGATAATGGTGTTAGTCGGGGCTTTAATGCCTTCTCCAGGAAGGTCGATGCCGGCAAGATAGGCGATATCTCTACCTATCAATCCAATACCTTTGGCGGGGATATGAGTTTTGGCGTCCCTATCAGCGAGACGAAATTTACCAATATCGGTCTGGGGTATGAGCATACCGAGTTGATATTGCCTCCACTAACAACAGATCAACAGGCTGATTATGACAGTGGTAATAAGGATGCCTACCCGCAAAACAAATTTACTGACGAATACGGTAGCATATACGGTTTATATAAATTGAACCTGGGTTGGCGGCACGATTCCCGCAATCGGGCCATTTTTGCCAGCGATGGGACCTTGCTCAGTTTTAGCACCGAATACGCCGTACCCGGTAGCGATCTGGAATTTTATAAGTGGAATCTTAACTACGCACAGTATTTTTCCTTCACCAGCAAGACCAGCATCCTGTTGAACACGGAATTCGGTCATGGCGCGGGTCTGGGTGACACGAAGTCGTTGCCCTTTTTTGAAAACTACTATGCCGGTGGCAGCCGATCGGTTCGCGGTTATAAGGGTGGGACCCTGGGGCCAAAGGACAGCAATGATCGATCTTTAGGTGGCACAAGTAGATTTGTCGGTAATTTGGAATTAATATTACCGAATCCATTTGCGGAACGCAGTGCGTCGACCCGGGTCAGTCTGTTCTGGGATGCGGGTTATGCCTATGGTGAGGAAGAACCGCTGACAACAAATTTGTTGCGTCATTCCTACGGTGTATCACTGATTTGGCTGACTCCGGTGGGTGCAATGCGGTTTAGTTATGCCGAACCCTATGATGCCGGTCCAAAAGATGATACTCAGCAATTCCAGTTTACCCTGGGTGCGCCATTCTAATGAATTTGGGATATTAATGTATTTAAGCCGGATAAAAAACGCTGTTATTCCCTTTGCCATATTCGCCCTGTTCAGCGGCGCAGTGGCCGCGGAAGAACCCAGGCTTGGGTTTGTTAACACGGCGCGGATCCTCAAGGAGGCACCGCAGGCCGAAACGGCACGCAAAAAGCTCGAGTTTGAGTTTGCACCGCGTGACAAGAAAATCGTCGCCATGCAAAAAAAATTAAAAGCGATGGAGGATCAACTGGCCAAAGACGCGGTCGTGATGAGTGATGCGGCGCGAAAAAAACTCGAACGACAGATCATTTCAGACAAGCGGGATGTCAAACGCAGCAAGGAGGAATTCACCGAGGACCTCAATATCCGCAGAAATGAAGAACTCAATAAGTTACAGAAACTGGTCTACGATACTATAGTGGCGCTGGCCAATGAACAAAAGTATGATCTTATCCTGGGTGACAGCGTGTTATTCGCCAGTAAACG
>JAHEDB010000378.1 GCA_024641465.1 Chromatiales bacterium
CAGTTTAACAAAAGTGTAATAGCGTCGCGGCCTGAAGTCCCTTTCTCCCAATTCATCCACAAAGTTATCCACAGGTTCTGTGGATAACAAAAGTTCGTATTTAGTGACAAGCACTTAGCTCCACCGGTGTGAAATTAACCCTGCTGAGGCACAGTTTTTATGCGTGGATGTCTGCCTGCAAAAGTATTGATACAGTTGCCCTATGTCACACACTGATCTCCTGTTACGCGTCGCTGTGCCCAGCCCTTTGCGCCGCGTATTTGATTATTTACCGCCCAAAGGTGAAGCCGTTGAGAATTTGCCGGCGGGGATTCGCCTGTTGGTGCCGTTTGGTCGGCAGCAACGGGTGGGCGTATTGCTCGGGGTGGTGAATTCCACCGAGGTCAGTCGCGATAAACTCAAGCGGGTCAAACGCATCATCGATGAGCGGCCGGTCATCCCGGCGGATTTGCTCAAATTGCTGCAATGGGCCAGCCAGTATTACCAGCACCCCATCGGCGAGGTGATCAGCACGGCCCTGCCGACCCTGTTACGCGGCGACCACCCGGCCAGTGCGCGGGGTAAAAAGGTCTGGTGCCTGACCGGGACCGGTCGGGTGCTGGACCTGGCAAGCCTGTCGCGCGCGCCTCGCCAGCAGGCGCTGTTACAACAGCTGCAACGGCAGGACAGGCTCGATGCCGAGGCCCTGGCAGCGATCTCTGAGAACTGGCGACCGGCGATGGCCCGGCTGCTGGAGCAGGGTCTGGTCGAGATAACCGAAGAGGCGGTCTTGCCCCTGGTGCAGGCCGAACTCCGGCCCGCCCATGACCTCAACCCGGCGCAGCAGGCGGCGTTGGAGGAAATGGTCGGGGCGCTCGACCGGTTCGAGACCTTTCTGCTCGACGGGGTGACCGGCAGCGGCAAGACGGCGGTCTATCTGGCGGCCATCAAACAGGTCCTGGCCCGCGGCCAACAGGTGCTGGTGCTGGTGCCGGAGATCGGCCTGACCCCGCAGCTGGTGGGCCGTTTTCGCGAGCAGCTGGCGACACCGGTGGCGGTGTTGCACTCCGGCCTGACGGATCAGGAACGGCTGGCGGCCTGGCAGGCGGCGGGTAACGGCGATGCGCGGGTGGTCATCGGTACGCGCTCGGCGGTGTTCACGCCGCTCCAGCAACCCGGCCTGTTTATCATCGATGAGGAACACGACCTGTCGTTCAAACAGCAGGATGGTTTCCGTTACTCCGCCCGCGACCTGGCCATCCTGCGCGCCCGCGATGCCGGGGTACCGATCGTGCTCGGCACCGCCACGCCTTCACTGGAGACCCTCTATAACTGCAAGCAGGGCCGTTACCGCCATCTGACCCTGCCCAAACGGGCCGGTGGGGCCAGCCCACCGGTGATCCGGCTCATCGATGTGCGCAAACAACCCATGGACAGCCTGATCTCGGTCGGCCTGCGCGAGCGCATGCGCGACCATCTCAGTCACGACGGCCAGGTGCTGCTGTTCCTCAACCGGCGCGGCTTCGCCCCCATGCTGATCTGCCACGACTGCGGCTGGGTCAGTCAGTGCCCGCGTTGCGACAGTCGCATGACCCTGCACCAGCAGATCCACCGTCTGCGTTGCCACCATTGCGACAAGGAACAGCCGGTGCCCGAGGTCTGCCCGGCCTGTCGGGGCACGGACCTGCGTTCGTTTGGATATGGCACCGAGCGTATCGAACAGGCCCTGCAACAACAGTTTCCCGGCCACACAGTGCTGCGCATCGACCGTGACACCACCCGCCGCAAGGGCGCGATGCAGGGCATGCTCGACAAGGTGCACAGTGGCGAGGGCCAGATCCTGCTCGGCACCCAGATGCTGGCCAAGGGCCACCACTTTCCCAACGTCACCCTGGTGGGGATCCTCGATGCCGATTACGGCCTGTACAGCGTCGACCTGCGCGCCGGTGAACGCATGGCCCAGCTGATCATGCAGGTGGCCGGACGGGCCGGGCGGGCCGAACGGGCGGGGGAGGTGTTGGTCCAGACCCATCACCCCGAGCACCCTCTGCTGCAAACCCTGATCACCCAGGGCTATGCCGCCTGTGCCGAGTTGTTGTTGAAGGACCGGGCGGAGGCCAGCTGGCCGCCCTACACCTATCTGGCGATGTTACGTTCCGATTCCACGGACAGGGATGCGCCGATGGCCTTTCTTACCCAGGCCGCCGACCTCGCCCGGCCCCTGGCCGGGCCACACTGCCAAATATTGGGGCCGATCCCCTCCGCCATGGAGCGGCGCGCCGGGCGTTACCGGGCGCAGTTACTCATCCAGGCCGGTCAGCGTCAGGCCCTGCAACCCTTCCTGGCGGCCTGGCTGGTGCAACTGGAGGCCATGAAAACCACGCGCAAGGTCAGATGGTCGATCGATGTCGATCCGATGGAGTTGTTTTAAAGACAGGATTTAACCGCCAAGACGCCAAGACCGCCAAGAAAGAATTATTCTTTCAGAAGGTGAAGTTTTGGTGGTTTAGAAGCACCCGTATCCCATTTCAATCCATCCGGCCCCTCCGATGTAGCCCGTATGTAGCAAAGCGGAATACGGGAGCCCGGACCGTTTCGCCCTTCCCCACTGTTTTTGTTGCAAGTTGAGAGAGACAAGAGATAATACACGCCCGTTATTAACGAGTTTTAGACCTGAATTAATGAAAACCGAACTGACCGCCCTGTTGCAACAGGCCATTCAAACCCTGCAAATCCAAGGCAGCCTGCCTGCCGACACGGTCGCCCCGATCCAGCTTGAGCGTACTCGCGACAAGAGTCATGGCGACTTCGCCTGTAATATCGCCATGCTGCTGGCCAAACCGGCCCGCGCCAAACCGCGCGATATCGCGGACAAGATCGTCGCCGGCCTGCCTGATTCGCCGTTGGTGGCGAAGGTCGAGATCGCCGGGCCCGGTTTTATCAATTTCTTTCTCAGCGCCGACTCCCAGACGGCGGTGGTGGCGGCGATCCTCGCCGCCGGTGACCGCTTCGGTTGTTCCGAACTTGGCAAGGGCAAGCGCGTACAGGTCGAATTCGTCTCCGCCAACCCCACTGGTCCCTTGCACGTCGGCCACGGTCGCGGCGCGGCCTATGGCGCCACGGTGGCGGATCTGCTGGCGGCGGTCGGGTTTAATGTCCACCGCGAATACTACGTGAATGACGCCGGGCGGCAGATGGACATCCTCGCCACCTCAGTGTGGCTGCGCTACCTCGGCCTGTGCGGTGTGGAACTGGAATACCCT
>JAHEDB010000379.1 GCA_024641465.1 Chromatiales bacterium
CGGTAAAGCGTTTAAGATTATCCAGGCCACGGGCGCTGACCATGGAGTTATCGCGTGCTATCAGGCGGAGTTTTTTGCCCAGCACACCACCTTTGTCGTTAATCTCATGAATGGCAATCTCAATGCCGCGGCGGATCGCCAGCCCGGAGATAGCCGAGTTACCGGCCAGATCGGCATCGAGGGCGATAATTAGCTCATTTTTTGGTAATACCTGGTTTTGATCCATGGTCTGAAGCGCAAGTTCAACGACCTCGGTGCCGATCTGCAAACGATTTTTTTCCATAATCGGCCTGGATTTAAGCATAAGATCGTGGCGGGTCCTGGCATCGAGTTCAAGCACGGTAATCGGAGTCTGGCGAATCTTGCGCAGATAGTCCTGTTCACGCCGTTGAGCCTCTGAGCGCTGAAAGGCCGTCAGTTCCATACCGACGCTGAGTAGGGTCTGCCGGAGGTTGGCGGGTAGCCTGTCGAGAGTTTTATTGGAATAGATCAAGACCTGCGACAGATAACCGTGGTTACTCAGGATCAGGTGCGATTGCACCTCATGAAACTTCATGTTGTAGATTGACCCGAGGGGATTTTCCTGTCCATTGACAATGGCATCCGCGAGGGCCTGGCGGGTGTTGGCAAACTCGATGGCGATGGTATCCGTGCCCCAGGCGCTGAACTGATCACGCAGCACACCGCTGCGCATAATTCGAAACTTCAGGCCGACCAGATCGGAAGGTTTGCGTATGGCTCGATCCGCAGTCAATTGTTTAAAGCCGCCTTCCCAGAAACTAACGCCGGTTAGTCCAACGGCCTGAAGTTTCAAAAAAAGAGCCTGACCGGCCGGGCCATCAAGGACCTGATAGGCCTGTTGCCGATCCATAAAAAAGAATGGCATATCGACAAGCTGGAAGGCGGGCACCAGCGAGGAAAGTTTTGCCGTGGGGGGCACGATAATATCCAGTTTGCCGGCCTGGGCCATCGCGATCATCTCGTGATCATTACCCAGCGATTGGGCGGGGTGAATTTCAATCTTTAATTGACCGTTACTGCGTTGGTCGACCAGTTCGGCAAATTTTAGTGCGGCGGCATGTATAGTCCCGTCAGCCGGCATGTCATGTCCCAAGCGCAGGATGATGGTTGTGGATGAGTTATCAGAGTGCACCGTCTCCTGATGTTGATCACAGGCGGACAGGTTCAATACAGTTAAAAAGGCGAGTATTAATCTGTAATAGTTTGTGTGATGGAGTGTAGTTGTTGTCAGCTGATTAAACATGAGCATCTCGTACTGCGCAGTTAGTCCTACTATAGCCTACCTATTATATAGTGTGTTGCCGAGTTAATAATTTGAGTGTAGGGAATTTATCCGCGCATATAGATGGATTAACGCGGACGATATCAACGAAATAGCAAGGTACACAGGCGTACCCTAATCCACACTGACTCCGTTGTGCAAAAACCTGGTGGAAAGTAGTTTGACACTCGTTTAGACCCTGCCCGGCTGCCAGCCAAGGTGAAACATACTATTGTCATTACAGAATATAGGCAATATTGATTGACAGAGTACGGTTAGACCGACAGTCCTGACGGTCATTCTATTTGATATCCCTATTCACAAAAATGTAATACTGTCTAAACTTAACTGGCAGTTTGCCTGCTAAATCAATACTAAAAAAAGTGATATGGGAGTCTAATAATAACAGCCGTAAAGGTGTTTGGAGGAAAAGAACGTCATGATAGTTGCACAGAACTTGATCGATAATTCAGAAACACAACTCACCACAAAATTTAAATTTTTACAAAATCAACTGAGCCACACCCTGCCGGATCTGAGTCAGGAAACCAGTCCTAGGTGGCAGTCGATAATCAACAATGCAAGTGAAACAGTGATTCCGGCTGGGACTAGTATCCTGCAACCCGGTTCACCGTGTAAGCAATTTATGTTGTTATTGTCCGGCACGGTTCGGGTGTTTCAGCAAACTCCCGATGACCGGGAGGTGACACTATATCGCCTCAAACCGGGTGATCTATGCGTGTTAAGCATCAACAGCCTGTTGCACCGTAAGGCCTTTGGCGCCTTCGCCACCGCGGAAACCGCAGTCACTGCCCTGATCTTGAGCAAGGGGCAGTTTTTCGAGGCGCTGGCGGTATCACAGATATTTCAGGAATATGTGCTGGTCAGCCTGAGTGATCGCTTTCACGATCTGCTGGAGTTGATGGAGACCACGGTGTTCGAAAGCCTCGATACTCGTTTGATCTGTTTGTTGGGTCGGATGTCACGTGCTTCCGCCACGGATACGATCCATATCACCCATGCCGAACTGGCCCGCGAGTTGGCGAGTTCGCGTGAGGTCATCAGCCGATTGTTGAAGAACCTTGAACGCCGGGGTTGCATCCGGCTCGGACGGGGCTGTATTCAGTTGACAGCCTGAATATAATTATGTCGGTAATTATTAACAAACAAGGCAGCCGCAGGGTTGCTACCCCAAAATGGGCATCCGTGCCCCTGCACTAATCCAGCGCAGCATTTATTACGCCCCATGTCGGCCAAAAGGTGTGTCTTGACACTCTCGGGTGTGGCGCCAGCGGACGGAAATATTTACCGCTGAGGGCTAAATAACCCAATTGGTTTTCCGATATACACACATATCACTATCGGTAACCTGGGGCTGTCAGATATTTAGTAAGGATAAGTACCGAGTTGCCTGGCTGCGGATGTCAATACCAAGGTTCGGGTATCGCCGCCAGAACGAGATTTGATGGCAGGACGAAGCCGCCTTTGCCAAAAATATCCAGAAGCTATCCCGAGCGGCAAACGTTTGTGCATTTAATTTTAAAAATAAATTGTCGGAGACTATATGCGTAACTTAACGGTAGGCCAGAAACTCACCCTGGGATTTTTGGTGGTTGCTGCGCTAACACTGATCGTCGGCCTGATTGGCATTGCCAATATGAGCAAAATCAATACCGCCGCCGATGAAATGTATGCAAAGGAATTACTTGGCCTGTCGTATATCAAGGAGGCCAATATCAACCTGATCTACCAGGGGCGAGCCATGCGAAATTATTTATTGGCCCAGACCATCCCTGGCATTGATGCCGGTCCCTATCTCAGCTCTGTGGAAAAATTCAGAACACAGACTCTTGATAATATCAAAAAGGCCAGCGGACTGTTTTTTACTGAAGAGGGAAAGGCGAAGCTGAGTGAGTTGGATAAGGTTTACAGGGAGTACCTCACCGC
>JAHEDB010000380.1 GCA_024641465.1 Chromatiales bacterium
CACGCCGGTTTATCATTAATAAGACAAATATACCCGCCACCACAATCCGTTATCTTATTCCCTGATTTTTTGAATGGTTCACTCATGAATGTTATCGATATATCTTTATCGAGTTGGATAAACGCAGTTATCGGTTCTTCGGCATGCGTATATGACGAAAACAGAATGACGCCACCAATACTTATCGCTCGCAGCCAAGAATTTGTGTAGTTAAAAAACCGACTGAAATAAAATTTATGAGTACTACCGTATTGAAAGACATGCCGCCAGATCGCGGATATGTCAAAAAAATGTTTTCTCAACATAATACAGCTCCATATAGAACGCTACGCTGCTTAATATGACATATGCCGGAAAATTATTACAGCGGTCTAAAATATTAGTAATCGGGGTCAAGTCACAATACTCTCTAATATACTAAAGCATATAGTATATCGCTGACGTCTCTCCCACCCGTGGTCGTCCCGTTTGGCCCGGCCGCACCTGTCGCTTTGTCATTTGTTCGATTTTTTTCTTGAAATCTTCACGGCCGAGAACCAATTCCTGATTAAGGGCATCACGGATTTGATGTATCAGGTTGGCATCTATGTTGTTATGAAACAGCACGTAGGGGTGAGTGTGCGAACCCCAACAATTGTTCAGTCATTTATATGATGATGTTGGGGTTCATCCTTCACCCCAACCTACGGCCCTGAACCCCATATATTACAAAAGTTGCCTTTCTTTAGGGAGGTGGCAAAATAGACAATCTCGTGATATACCAAATAGACTCGAGATTGCCGCGTCAATACTGAAAAACAGCCATTTTTCAGTATCTCCTCGCAATGACCGTATATTACAATTTTGTGGGGATCGGTCTGGGATGAACCACAATATTCCTAATATACTAGAACACGTAATATACCACTGATGTATTCCCCACCCATGGCTGTCCCGCTTGGCTCGTCCGAATCGCCGTCTTATCATTTGTTCGATAATTTTATATGTTCAATGCTAGATCGCCCTCCCATTCACCATCGCCTGATTCAAGGCGGTTGTTACATAACGATTCAGGGTGGTTTGCAGATTGAGCAAGGTGGTATGGATGATGGCGCGCGTCAGGTCAGCCGCGTCCAGTATCTCCTTATGCCCGAGCAGGCGCATGATCCGGCGCATTAATAGCACCACCCAGTTTGATATGGTTTCCGCCAATTTCAAGCCCTTGCTCAGGATGTAGGCGAGTTTGTCCAACAGGGTAAAACCATTGGTGAATGCGTCAGAGATCAACCATTCCACACCCTCGGTGCATTTCTTGAGTACATAAATTATCGCATGGCTCAGCCATTCAAGGGTCGTGACGGTCATGCTAAGTGGGGTATCTTGTTTTAACCATCTGATAATGCCCGAATCGGTTATCGCTTCCGGCCTCAGACCGGCCAGTGCCATCCAGGCGCTCCCCCGAACTGATTGTACATAGCGGTCCATGCTGTGATATTCCCCACCTGGGATCAGACCGGGTGACGGTAAGTAATAATCCCGGCCGCGATTGGGCGTGTGGATGAATGGCCAAACAGGGACGAACGGCACAACGTCTGTTTTGTGATAGGCACGGAAGATGTTAGCGTTACCGATTGATTTGGTACAACTGTCTGCAAATCCGACCAGCCCGACCCTCGGACTACCGAAGGTATAGAGATAGGGATGTTTGCCATAGGTGTTGGCAATCCAGTCAGCGCAAACCGTGGCCACCGCCCCTCCCAGGCTATGGCCGATGCAATGAATACTGGTGATTTTTCCTTTTGGCAGGGCATTCATAAACTCGGTTAGCTTGGGCCGCATGCTCTTAAATGCATCGTTAAACCCATCGTGTACCGGCTTGCCACAGGCAGAGCGTGAAACGGTTGCATTGAGGTTGGTGAGCCAGTCCGCCAGGTATTGTGTGCCTCGAAAAAGCAGGAAGATATGGCCTTCGAACTGTCCTTTACCTACCAGGGTAAAACCAAATGCCGTACGGCATTTTATGAGGCCGGGACCGCCGGTTTTGGCTTTAAGTAAGTTGTTATTATCGAAATTGAATGTATTTCGATATTTATTATTCAAGAAGATAAAAGAGTCGCCCAGGTTATTATACTGGCTTAAGGCATATACGTCCTGAGCCAATGATGCTGCCTGCAATGGTGTAATTTCCATATTTTAAAATCCTGTGTTAATTATATCCGGTTCCGCTTCCCACTCACATAAACTTATAATTGGAGAGTTATTAACTTGTTTAAATTTCTTTTCCTGAGACAGTTCACATTTCACAACCAAAGGTTTGCCTCGTGATTCTGTATTTTCCTCTGGCTTGCGTTTGACACCAGACCACATATCATATTTCGCGTCCTTGTAATAAACCAGAATATCCTGTTTAACGACAAATTCCTGCGGCAAATACTTGGTGACTGTGCGTTCGAACATAACGGGCAATGAAAAATGACCATCCTTATCCGTTGTCGTTTCATCTGTTTTGGCACTATCTCGATTTGCTGTTCTCACCAACCGCGCATTGGCAACAGGTTTACCATCCAGGGTGATAACCCCGGATATCGCCGAGAATAGGCAAACCTTACCAAAATCACTTATCGCCATTGCATACCCCCATGTAGTCATTAACAGGATACTTACTGAGTGAATAATAATTTTTCTCATGATAGGCCGAGTATATAAGATTTATTTACCCTCTTTCCAGTACAGAAACCTTGATAGGGGTCAAGTCACAATACTCTCTAATATACTAAAGCATATAGTATATCGCTGATGTCTCCCCCACCCGTGGTCGTCCCGCTTGGCCCGGCCGAACCTGTCGCTTTGTCATTTGTTCGATTTTTTGTTTGAAATCGTCTCTGCCAAAGATCAATTCCTGATTGAGAGCTTCTCGTATTTTCGCACATGATGGGATTTGTTACTGGTTTGGTGTTGTGGCTTTAGAAAATGGTATGGTTGATAGAAGCCGGTGGCTTCGTTTGACACATTCGGCGCAATGGGATTGCACCCTACTCGTTCAAGATCACGCTGTCTTTGGTGGTTAATATGTGGCGGTGGTTTTGTTTGGCTCATTCGGTGCAATAGGATTGCACCCTACTCGTTCAAGATCACGCTGTCTTTGGTGATTAATATGTGGCGCTGGCGTTGTTTGGCTCATTCGGCGCAATGGGATTGCACCCTACTCGTTCAAGATCACGCTGTCTTTGGTGGTTA
>JAHEDB010000381.1:0-2403 GCA_024641465.1 Chromatiales bacterium
GCGGTGAGCGCCACAATGATATGGGTGGAATGATGCGAAATATCGCCAAGGGACTGAGGGATGAGGAGATTGAGGCGGTTGCCAACTACATTGCCAGCCTGAACTAGCGACGGCGATGATAGGTCAGGGCCCGTGCAATACAATCTTTTAATTCCGCGACGGGGATCTCATCATCGAGACAAAAGAGGATTACCCTGTTGCCTTCCTGTTGATGAGTGCTGTTGCGATTGATAAAAACCATCGTCCAGTTTGCCATCATTAAAAACCCGATAATCAGACCCAGAATCAGTGAAAGACCGACTACACGCCTAACTGAAAAACGCCTGCACCGAATCGAAATCAAGGGCTGACAGTTCCAGATAACCTATCTTACTATCTGTCAGTATTTATTAGCCTCAGGTGAATATCAATATTTCGTTACTTCACTATGTCGCGGACAATCCGTAGCATGGTCATTGACCATGCCTGTCGCCTGCATAAAGGCATAACAGATCGTCGAGCCGACAAATTTGAAACCGCGCCGTTTCAGTTCCTTGCTCATGGCGTCGGACGCGGCGGTTTGCGCCGGTATTTGTTTGTGAGCCTTCCAGTTGTTCTGCACCGGTTCACCGTCAACGAACTGCCAAAGAAACTCCACCGGTTTGATGTTTTGCTCCTTCAGCGCCAGCCAGGCCCGCGCATTACCAATAGTCGCCTGCACCTTGAGCCGGTTGCGGATAATGCCGGGGTCATTTAACAAACTCTCGACCTTACGGTTGTTGTAGAGCACGACCTTGTTCGGATCAAAATTGTCGAACACCGTTTTATAGTGACTGCGTTTCCTCAGCACCGTGATCCAGCTCAGCCCCGCCTGGGCACCTTCGAGGGTCAGCATCTCAAACAACTTGCGTTCATTCCATACCGGCACACCCCACTCCGTATCGTGATACTTCACATACAGTGGGTCATCGCCGCACCATACGCAGCGTCGCAATGATTGTTTATTTATTGCCATACTCACATTACCCAGAAGAAACAGAATGGCATTCAATTACTCCGCAATGAAACCAAAGGCCTTGTCATGCACATAGACCAGCTTACAGTCTTCGATATATTTGGCATCGTGAATACGACCCGCCTTGATATAACCTGTATCACCCTTGTTGAGATATATTTTCTCGCCATCATGAACCAGGCCGCCACCCGACTTTGTGTAGAACTGGATCGACATTTTGCCTTCCACCACCACCGTCATGTCATCACCCGGATGAGAATGCGGCGGCTCCTCCGAACCCGCCTCCCATCGCTCCAGCATCACCTCGACGCCCTGAGGATTATCAGGACAGGTCGTCCTGACGCTAAAACCCTGGGGGGTATTCGGCACCGATACATGATTGCGCCAAACCGCGCTGGTGTCGGCCGTGACTTCTTTATTACTACTCATACGCATTTATCCTCGACACAATTAACTCCTGTCTGTCGCCACACTAAACATGGCTTTATATAGGGTCTGGCACCCAGACACACATCATATTGCCACATCAAAATCTATCCGTACACTCATCTAAACAAATACGAATTATTAACAACACGACATTAAATTACTTTACTTCCATAGCATAGGTGTCCAGATTGCGCGAGCCTTTAGCTGCCGAATCTTATTCCCATTAAATCCGTATAACCATTTAACCTGAACAACAACATTAAGTCTCTCTTAAGATAATAAATATCCTGTCAATTTTCGTTCGACAGTCCTTAGTGTAACCTCTGACTATTTCATCAAAACAAATAACATAAGCACAAGCAATATCGCCCAGCCGATAGCCACTAGTATTGCCGGGTGGGTCTTCTTATCGATATTGCCAGCTCTTGGAATATACCCCTGAAAATCTCCCAGTTGCTCGGCAAACAGGATCAAACATAAAGGAATGATCGATAACACTAAAATCGCCAATGCCTGGCTTGCCACAAAATTGATAAAGGCATATACAACATAAATCATTGTTAAAAATGCGGCGGCCAGGTTTCCCTTTGTAACATTCATAGCATTCAAATTTCCGATTTCTTTCATATTAAGAGGTCAGAGCCCTTTTCGGCCGTCCCCGCCTGGCCTGTCCGACCTTACCTTTCAATTTACGCTCCACCTTCTCCTTAAAATGGTCGTTACCCAATGGCGTTCCTGTTTGCCACGCTGCTCGGATATCTTTCAGGTCTTCGTCTTCAAGATGTGCCTTAAACAGTTCTTTATAGACTTCCAACCGTACCGCGTTTGTTCTCCCCAGTGCCGTATATAGGGGATGCGGCGTGAGGAGCTTATCCTCTTTACCCTGGGCATTGGCCCGATAACTGCTCCATCGATACTGGCCTGGCGTGTTTGTCATATTTGCACGAACAGGGTTTAATTCTATGTATCGCATACAGATC
>JAHEDB010000381.1:2413-3189 GCA_024641465.1 Chromatiales bacterium
GTTAATATATGGGACATAGCGTCGACCCACATATTGCATCATTCGACTGATACCCAGCTTGTCTTTGGGTGTGGCAAGAATATGGACATGGTTGGTCATGAGGACATAGGAATGTATCGCACATTCATAGCGCTCAGCGGCTTCGCTCAGCCAATTCAGGTAGGCCTGATAATCACTGTCTTCGAAAAAGACCGGCTCCCGGCTATGCCCACGTTGCACAATATGGGATGGTATATCGGGTAAGAAAAATCTTGGTTTGCGTGGCAATAGACTGCTCCCAAATGTGAGGAAGTCACAGGATACCTGTTGTGTTAAATTATGTAAAGGGCTCTGACCCCTTTATTTGATTTGTAATATAACGTTTCAATAAGGGGCCGCCGCAGTTTGGCGGTCCCAGCACGCGCTTTTGGCGTGCGATCTTGATTGGCTTGTTATGTGACAAGAGTTGCCTTCCTTTTCGCTCTGGCAGCTATTTCGTCTGCTACCAACTTTAGTTCTTTAACATATTTTTGGCAGAAATTTAGAAACCCTATGCAGAATTCAGATGTCATCTCTAAACAACCGTCTTCATTACGTCGAACCCCTGGAAGCTTCTGCATTGCTTTCTCATCTTTTTCATTAACGTTTAAAAGACTGTTTCCATGGGCAATTGTATTTCGAACTTTCCGGTATATTTTTAGTTCTCCAAATATTTGCTCCGTAGGAAACTCAGTGTCAGCGAGCAGGCTGAGATACTTTCTTGTTCCTTCGAATTTTGAACGTTCGTTTATGTCACG
>JAHEDB010000027.1:0-1362 GCA_024641465.1 Chromatiales bacterium
CTCGCTTGGGTAATAGAGCATTTGGATCTTGAAATCATTATCCTTGGAAAATGGCAGGCCATTTTCTCCTGCACCATCTATCCCAAACTGCTTGGTGAACGTCCCTGTCGTCGGCGTCGGTTCGGGCGTCGGTGTCGGCGTGGGTGACGGCGCGGGAGTGGGATCAGCGGCACCGCCGCCTCCACCGCCGCAGGCGACGAGCGTCAATGCGCTCACAAACGCCAGCAGCACAACGCTGCGCGTGAATACGGACTGTCTATGTTGTTTGGTAGTCATTTGGTACCCCCTTAAAAGAACGATATGTTATTGACAGCCCGGACCCTCGCGGTGACGGCATGCCTGCGAATTGCCTCCGCAAACAGCCACGGTGGACTCCGCCTGGGCTGTGCTGTGAAACCATGTCACTCGGTAAACATCCACTTGCGACTCTCGTCCTGGTGCATTTACAGGACGGCACACATCCAGGTCGGTGACTAACAACCCGGCTGCTGCCTGACAAGTATGATTAGTTTCGGTGGCCGGATGCTCCACCCCTGGAATAAACCGACGGATTGCCCAATCGGTTGCGCGACTTCCCCCTTGGATAAAGGGGACAGATTTGTTTTTCATGCTGTTACTCCCAATATACTTAACTTGCGCGGCCTGCCACGTTTTTGTAGAGTCAGACGTTCCCCCAACTTTTGTTCTATTTCATCTTTAAATCGTTGGCTACCATAAGGATGACCATACTGGGCGGCTTCACGGATGGATTTTAGTTCCGCACCACTGATGTCTGTATTAACCAAGGCCTTATAGTGCACTTGTCGCTGCATGACATTTTCACCTAAGGCCCGATAACAGCTGTCTTCATCCACTTTACGATTATCATTCAATCCGACCTTGGCTCGATGGCTGGACCATGGATAATCTTCCGCCGCGCTTACCATCTTTGCCCGCACCGGGTTTAACTCTACATACCTGCAACAAGTTATTAAGTATTGGTCCGTTTGAATGGGGTGTGACTTGAAACGGCCTTCCCAAAGGCTACCGGTACGCTTTTCAAGTGCATTGACATAACGGGTCTGCCGTCCCGCCAGGCGTTTCATCAATTTACCCAGACTTGTCACATCATCTCCCGGTTCTATAATCAGGTGGACGTGGTTGGTCATCAGGCAATAGCTGTATAACCGGCAATTTAACTTCTCTTTCCACTCCCATAAGGTCTCAAGGTAATACTGGTAATCTTCATCACTGGTATACACCGTCTGACGATTATGGCCACGTTGTATTATATGGTGTGGTGTATTTGGCACCACGATTCTCGCCTTCCTCGGCATAACTCACCTCCTTGTTAACTAAATAATAAATCTGTCCCCTTTTTCC
>JAHEDB010000027.1:1462-11932 GCA_024641465.1 Chromatiales bacterium
AGGCGGCCCGCAGGCCGCCTGAAGATGTGGCTGAGGAAAACAAGTGATTACATCTCGTTAATGTTTTAATGCACCTCTTTGCCTCCAGAGATAAACACCGCCCAGTATCATCATCAACGGCAACAACGGATCGAAGGGTGCTCCGGTATTAAAAGTACAACCGCCACCTCCACCACCGGCGGCCGGCGCAGGTGCCGGTGCCGGTGCCGGTGCCGGTGTCACTCCGCTGCCACTCAGTGCAATGCTCACATTAGCTTCATCCGGATCGTCAGAGGAAATGTCTAAAGCAGCACTCTTTGCACCGTCGGATGATGGCGCAAAAGTGACCCCCAGCGTGCAACTTTGTCCACCGTCGAGCACAATAATCAAACCACTGCAAGGCGTAGCACCGGCCGTGAAGTCGAAACTAAATTGGCTGGCATCCGCACCGCTCAGCACCACATTTGTCACGGTCAGTATCAGGGTTCCCTGATTGCTCAGGGTGACAATGGCCTGTGATGAACTTGAGCCCGGGACCACGTCTGCAAAAGGCATCTGCAAATCAGCTGCTGGTGCAAGGCTATCACTCACATCAATATCGGGTGCTGGTGCAGACACCACCCTGAATCCTCGATACCCCCCTGCTGTTTCATCATAAATAAAGAACTGATCTTTTGCATATCCTGCGCCGAAATTCTTTGTCCAAAAATAAGATACATCCAGATTTGTTGGCAACTGGCTGGCCGCCACAAAGGCACCGCCAAGATCAAATAGTAGTGCCCGTTTGTTTGTTATGTCTAAAATAACAAGCTCCTGACCGGCCACCCCGGTGAATCCGATAAAATTGACATGTACATCGCCTATCACTACACCGGCTGCAGCAAGATCCAGGGTAATGGTAGAACTAAATGCCACATTTGAACGCTGCACGACCTTGACCGTGTCAGTACCGCTGATTTTGGCATACAGCAAGTCATTGACGGGGTCATAGGATGGCATGGTCTGTTGATGAGTCAGTGTCGGAATGGGCGCGGGGACTAATTGAGTATTAGTACCGGTATAATCCCCATTGGCATCCAGATCGAGTGACATAATGCCACTCACAGCCGAAGACCCGCCCGATGCGTTATAAGACACAGACTCAAGCAGGCTGGTATTGGGGTTGTAATATAAAGCCCGATTGTCCACACCCGGGTTTGCTGTTGCCAGCAATGCACCTGCATTATCATAAACATATGCCTCGCCCCCGGTACTACCTCCCCTTGCTGCGTAATACCGGCCATAGGCTGGAATATAGGTAATGCCCATTAGCCTGCCTGTTGCCGGTAAGGTGATCGTCTCCGGTGCAATGGTCAGTATCTTAAAACCCCGGTATCCCACAACAGTCGGATCATAAATAAAGAACTGATCGTTTGCGTAACCTGTTCCGAAATTATCAGCCGCTGACACATCCAAATCGGCCGGTAAGGCACAGGCCCCCACAAAGGCACCGCTAATATCAAATATCAGCACCTGCTTATGAATGTAATCAAGTACAGCCAGTTCGTGGCCGAGCACCCCAGTGAAAGCAATATGATGATTATTCAGATCCCCGGCAACTACACCGGCCGTGGCAAGGTCCAGGCTAATCGTTGTGCTCAGCGCCCCAGTCGAATGATGTACAACATTGACGTTGGCACCATTCTTGGCATAGAGCAAATCATTGAGTGGATCATAAGACGGCATGGTCTGTGAGCTACCTAATGCCGGAATAGGTGGGGCCAACAATTGCGTATTGGTACCGGTATAATCCCCATTGGCATCCAGATCGAGTGACATAATGCCACTCACAGCCGAAGACCCGCCCGATGCGTTATAAGACACAGACTCAAGCAGGCTGGTATTGGGGTTGTAATATAAAGCCCGATTGTCCACACCCGGGTTTGCTGTTGCCAGCAATGCACCTGCATTATCATAAACATATGCCTCGACCCCGGTACTACCCCCACTTGCCGCATAGTACCGATCAAAACCCGGGATATAAGCCACGCCCATGACGCTCGACTGAACGCTTCCGGTCAGGGTCAGCGTTTCTGTCGCAGGATTGATGATGCCTGCGTGCCCCAAGCCGCTGACCAGCAAAATAGACAAGCCAAAAACTGCCCGCCTGAACCATATACTTTTTTGATTGTTAATCATGATGATACCTCCTAATTTCAGGGACTGACCCGAATCCATTTATTATCGCGATAAAGGGGTCTGAGCCCTTTAACGCTCGGCAACGAACTGGGGTAGTGGTGCGAGTTTACCTGCCTTAGCTGTTGTTGCGATCATCGATGTCAAAATCACGATGAGTGTGATTGCTAAATGTTTCATTGTCTTTCCTCCATGCACAATTTAAATTCTGAATTTGATTTATAGGTTTAGTGATGTCATTGCCAGGTACAATCGCCCCAACTGGATTGATTCCACACACAGGCGGTTGTGGTGCCACCACCTCCCGGGGGTACTTCACCTGGCGGAGTACCTACACCGCCACCCCCACCGCAGGCGTTTAAACATTAAAGAGGTCTGACCCTGAGGTAAGAGTCCCTTTAATGAGCCGTAACCTGAAGCCACCGGCTTTTAGCCGGTGGAGTATTCACTTGTTTAGTGGATATAGAGAAGAGTAAACATGCTGTCAACAGCAGTACCACTGCTGTTAACGCATCTCACTTGCACTGCAACATCAGGTTGCGCTGTGTTCCAATAAAGAACCCTGCAATTCGCTATAGTGGAATAAGTTGTTACCTGTACATTGCCACCATGTTCACGGTCTGGGTCCATCCCGTGCAATTTAACGATGTATTCGCCTGTAGTCACTTTTATAAACGTATTTATCTGCCCGGCTGAATTAAATGAATAAGCTGATTCAGCCTCTATTTCTACTGTTGAACCTGGATCCTGCAACCAGAGATAGGCCATGCGCCCGGATTTGCCAGGTACCGGTTTTTTCGCCTCCAGCGCTGTCATGCGTGCCTCCAGGTCCGAAAAATTACTATTGACCTCGTCGGCCACAATAGGATTGCCACTTGTGAAAACATGACTGACGGCCGCGTTGACGATCAAGGCGGCGCAACTTAGGCCGATAACCAGACCCAGCACGGCCGATTTTGAAAATGATTTTGAGTTAAGTTTTTTCATTTGTTGCTCCTTAAGGTTTTTTACTACTGCCAATTACAATTATTCCAGCTGGATAGATTCCATACGCACCCTGTTGACGATGTGCTGCCTCCCGGGGGTGCCGCTCCTCCTCCGCCACCACCGCAGGCGCTCAATAGCACCAGCAGTGAAAATGACAAGGCTGCCATGCCGATCTTTCTTAATTGCATATCTGTTCCTCCTTCGTTAAAAGCCATTTAATGGCCATGGTGTACGCTGTACTCCAATGGCCCGATCTATCTTTAAGAAACGTGCTTTGTATATACAGCCGCAATTATTACCCGAACCGAAACCGCAGCGTGGCAACGTTGTGCATCCACGCTGCGACACAAATCAATGTGTGAAGGCTATGAAATTACCGCTCACACGCGGTATGCATTCCGCGTCGAAGATCACGCACGAGCCGCCACTGGCATTCCGGTACTCGAATGTCACGCCGTACAACATGACCTGGGTTCCCACTTTCGAGGCAACCGTCACGATATTGCGTTCCGGTGTATCGATCAGGAACAAACCGGGGATATTGCCGGGGGTGGGATACGATGCCAGGAGCACGTTGCCGGATGCGGTGTAGCTTGCCGGGAGACCGAACTTGCTGCCCGGTGCCGACTCGTCTATCGCCGGTACAATCGGCGTGGCCGGGATGCTGGCACCGGAGGTCGATGTGCCGCTAATGGAAACGGCCCCTGCCACGACGGCCGTGGTCGTCATGTTGAGCAGTTCCGTAGTGCCATTATCCGGGAAGGAAATTCCCCACCAGTTGTGACCGGCGAGATCCGCGAGTGCCGCTGCGGTCGTGGTCTTGATCGCGATCACCCCACCCTGACCGGCGGGAAAGTCGAAGATAAAACCACTGCCGCTGGTGACGTTCAGCCGTGTCGTTGCGCCGGCCAGTTCACGGACAAACACACCGTTCTGGCAAGTGTTGCCGGTGAGCGTTACGGCGCCGTGCGGGTCGAACGTCGTGTAATCCGACACCGCGGTACTGATCGCTGCCTCACCCACCGTGCCCATACTGAAATCGGCATGGATGATATTGTTGAAAGTCGCATCTGAGCGATAGACGCCAAACAGATCCGTCGCCGAGTGGCTGCCATTTGCGCGACCGGTCAGGACGTAGGAATAGTCACCGCTCACATCCGTCGGGCATCCGCCGGAGATAAAGCCCGCATGTAACTCATCGTGGGCGGAGCCGTCGGTCAGCATGGCGATCGTCAACGGCACATGCACAACCAGTGCGGTTCCGGTTATTTCCATCAACTGGAAGGTGCCGTCTGGCGTAGCCGCTGGACAGACCACCGCCGCACCAACGGTACACGATGCGGATGCGATGCTGCAGTTGCGATAACCATAGGTCGTGTCAGGTGCGCCACAGCTTGCTGCGATATTCCAGGTATAGTTAATCACACCCATATCATTGGTGACATTCCACTGGATGGCGACATCTGCCCCGGTGATGGTGTAGCTCACCAGATCGCCACGCGAGGTCGTGCTGATATACTCATGGCTGGGTGTCACAGGTGGACTGGGATCCGGACTACCCCCACTATCTCCCCCACCGCACGCCGCAAGGACTGCAACAACCAGCAGTGTACTCATACTTACCAATCCGAATTTGCTGTTCATAATGTTTCTCCCCTGTATGAAATAAACCATAACTTGCCCCATCCTATAAGTGACCAACCCTGCGGCGACCGGACACTTTCATCAACATATATAACTCTCACCAACCAACGGATTAGACCGGACCCTGCAGTTCGGTAATCATGCTCATTCTTTCCCCTTCCCCTGGTTACAACACTTCGCGTGTACCAACTGAGACTCACCGACGTGTTCACCTGTCCATTCAAACTTTGTCTTTCGGCCCATTTGTTTTCATACCTGGCGGCGCATGCACGAGCGACTGCCATAAGGTCTCGGCATCGTGAAACGTCTCCTTGTGTCCGCTGTCGCATTCAATCTGGCCGGTAATCTGTATATCATCGGGCTTGCCATCGATAAACTGACCCGGCCCGCGACGGTAAATGCGTACGATGTAATATTCCATGTGACTCCTTCGATGGCGAAGTAACGTAGACGGAAGACTCCCGGCAAGTACACTCTAACGGTGTCGGGGTAACCGATAGGTAACGGATGGGGTAAATTCAGGAAAAATTGACCGGCCGCAGAATGAAAAAACCCCATCCCTTTGCAGAGACGGGGCTTCGGCATAGCTCAAAAGTTACCCTGTTGTTATGACTGCGGCAGCTATTATCTGATCCGCGCAAACGTAATCGAACGAGTATACGAAATACCTCACTGCACCAGCAGATCTCCCACATGTCCCCGCACCATAAAGGTATTGGTATCAACGCACTGCAGGTCAACGGAATCATACTGTGCTCCGCTGAGCGACCCAGCAATACCCGGTGTTGTGCCTGGTATTGAGGTGTAGATCTGTCCATAACTAACCGCTGCAACCAGCTTGGTGCCGTCGGCAGACGAGGTCATCGAATACCAATATCTGGTTGTCTCATGCCCTGCCCAGGTTACCCCGGAATCGGAGGAGGTGTAGAGCTGTCCAAGACTAACAGCTGCGACCAGCCTGGTGCCGTCGGCAGACGAGACAACCGAAGACCAAGCTCTGAAACTCTCGCGTGCAGTCCAAGTCAAACCGGAATTGGTAGAGGTATAAAGCAGACCCTGCTGAACCGCTGCGACCAACCTGACGCCGTCCGCAGATGAGGCCACCGAAATCCAACGATCGGCTGACTGGTGCGGATCCCAAAACGCACCTGAATCGATGGAAGTATATAGCTGTCCCCCAAAAACTGTGGCGACCAGTTTGGTGCCATCGGCGGACGAGGCCACGGAAGACCAATATCTGACGGTTGCTCGCGCAACCCAGGTCGCCCCGGAATCGGTAGAAGTATAAAGCTGACCGTTCTGGACAGCGGCTACAAGCTTGGTACCGTCCGCTGACGAGGCTACTGAGGTCCAATTTCTGGTAGTCGCCTGCGCCGTCCAGGTCGCCCCGAAATTGGTTGAGGTGTAAATCTGCCCATCCGCTACCACTGCAACAAGCTTGCTGCCGTCGGCGGATGAGGCCACCGACTGCCAATTCCTGACTGAATCGCGCGCTATCCAGGTTGCCCCGGAATCGGTGGAGGTGTAAAGCTGGCCATTTCTAACCGCCGCGAGCAGTCTGGTACCGTCGCTGGACGAGGCCACCGAATGCCACTGTCTGGCAGTCTCGCGCGGCGTCCACAAAACACCGATGGCAACTTTGCTGAGTATGGATTGCCCGACATTCTGCGTGATCTTCCAGCCGCCCGCACCAACACCGGTCACCTGCACGATATCGCCAAAAACAGGCGCAGCGGGTAGCATGATGGTGACCGGTGCAGGATAATTTGCCAGGTAGCCGGTGTTAGAAACGGCCTGTATCCATTTGTTCGTGACATTCACCCAGGTGACAACAGAGCCGGTGGGGCCGGTGACCACGCTCGTGCCATTGTCACCGTTACACACGTAACTGGAGGAGGTGATCTCTGTGCTGTCGAGAATACCGTTACTGTTGCTATCCAGCCCTACGCTGACTTTTTGACCCCCGTTGGCACAGTTGGCGCCTGCCGCTTCATTCGTGATGGATATCAATGCACCGTTCGCGCCGTTACAGACGTATTGAGTGCTGGTGACCTCGGAAGGATCGAGAATGCCGTTACTGTTGCTGTCTATCCCCGCCTCCACAGTGATACCGCCGTTGTGGCAAACGTCTGCAGGGGCTGACCTGGTGGTCGCGGTTAATACTGAATTTTGGCCCGGCGCAGCAGTCCCCTCCCCGCCGCCGCACGCAGAAAGTAATAAGGCCAGCAAGAACACCGGGCCTTGAGTGATTCTTATATAGTTGACTTTCATGGCTGTTCCCCTTCATTAACTGATACGTATTAGGCAAAATGCCTAAACCTTTGCTGAGGAAGTTACATTGAGATCGATAACGGATAGGTAACGGATAGGGTAACTTGAGAAAAAACCGCTGTCCCAGCAGCTATCGGGGACAGGCAGGTTCTCCCCCTGGAGTCCGTCGCAAATCAGAAACTCCAGAGAATCTCTAATTTAGCAGTGAGGGAAAGAATGACGGTGGTGAAAACAAAAAGAGAGTGCCGATTCTGTAGCACCTTAGGGTAACGGCCGATCCTTGCTCAAGGCCTGATATAGTGCGCGAGTCTCGGCGGCGGGCTTGATGCCGAGCACGGTGGAAAGCATTGTTTCGCAACGTCGATACGTGGCGAGCGCTTCGGCGCGCCTGCCCGACGCGGCTTCACAACGGATGCGGCTGCGATAAAGGTCTTCCGCCAGCGGCTCCGCCGCCAGTCCCATGTCAATCAGTCGCATGGCCTCTTCGTGACGTCCCTGCTTCAGGCAACAGCCACTGGCCTGGGTGGCGAAGTACACAAACTTGGCGCGCAATTTCTCGCGCGCGGGCAAGGCCCATGGGGCGGATGCGACCTCGCCCAGAAAGGCCCCCTGATAAAGTTTTAAAATGCGTTGCACATCGCTCGCACTCGGCGCCTCGCTTTTAGTCTGCGCCACCACGCGCTCGAAGGCCCAGGCATCAACCCAGAACTTTGCCGGGTTGAAGCTTAGGCGGTTATCGCTCACGAGCACGGCATGTTCGTCACCGAGCAGCTTGCGCAGGCGATGCAGGGCCATGGCCAGGGCGGTATGCGCGGCGTCAGCCTCGGCACCTTCCCACAGGGCCTCGCACAAGCGTGCCTCACTTACCCCGCGCCCGCCGAAACTCACCAGCGCCATGAGCAGTTCAAGCGGTTTCTTCGGCACCTTACCGGTAAAACGCAATGGCTCGCCGTCGATCACCAGGCCGAAACGGCCCAGGGTGTAGAGCTTGATCGGATAGGGCCAGTCATCAACTATCGCTTCCGGTACCAGGCCCCTGGTCTTAATCAGTTTCTGCACATACGCGGTTTCAATGTCGTGTTCGAGTGCTTTGGCGCACAGCCGTGACATGGTGCGGTTATGCCAGCGATACATATTGATATAACCATGTTGCGCACCGAGCGTCAGGCCCTGATTCAACAGAGCCAGGCCTTCCTCTTCTTCTCCCAGCTCAAAGGCGAATCTGGCCCCATACAGCAAGCGCGTGTAGGTTATAAACGGCATCGCGTGAGCAAGTTTGTCGTACCTGACAAGCAGACTTTGGGCCTCGTCGTACTGTCCATCGTCAAATAAACTCAACGCCAGTTCTATCAGGATTAGGGAATGCGGAATTTTGCAGCCGGTAGGCTCGATTATTTGCAGCGCCAGCTTGCCATGTTCGATGGATTTTTTTATATCGCCAAAACTCCAGGCTACCGAGGCAGCCTGGTAATGAAAAAAAGACTGATCAATTGTTCGGGGGCTGTTTATTTCCGCCATTTTTTCCAGCCACATGCGCGCAAATGCCGGGTCTCCAAGCGTCACGCCGCTGTATACGGCCATGCCATAGAGTTGCAAGTCGAGCAGGTGGATACCGTACTCCTGCGCGAGTTGCATGCCTTTTGTCAAGGCCTGGACACAGATCCTGTGGTCTGCCATCACACACCAGGCATAATTCACTTCCACAACATACCAGTTCAGTTGCGTAAGCGGGGTGCTTTCTTTGGAATTATTGAGTGGTTTCAATACCTCCATAATTAACGCGACCTGGACAAACTGACCACTGAATAAATAATAGTAAATAAGATTATTGCCCAGCATGACACGCAGCTCAGTAATGGAATGATGCAGTACGATGTTTTTTGCTTTATCGGCCCACGCGGGCAAATCAGGGTGATCGCTTTGCCACCATGTTAACGCGCTGAGCATCCCCCCCACCACGCGCGCTTCGATCTCCGTACTCGGAAATTTTGGATGATCAGCAATGAGTTCGTCAGCTTCCTTGATCCAGCGATCGAGTGGGCGAAAATCACCCCATTCGTAAATAATCGTATCTATAATTGCTGCCCACGTAAGAAACATCCCCGGTACGTTCTTTTCTCTTTTAAAATGCAGATAAGCCGTTTCCAGATAGCCTCGCGCCTCAGCCGGGTTATAGGCTAAGCGACAGAGGCCGAGCCAGTAGAGTGACCACGCTGAATTGTTGAGGTATTCAGGGGGTAGATTTTTCAACCAGGATTCCAGTGTATTGCTTCGCCCTTGCGACATCAGTACCGGCGCCTGATTGAGCACTACACGCTCTGTTCCAGTCCAATCTGCTGCAGCGCTATATAGTTCGATCGCCTCTTCTCCGCTCCCCGATTGTTCCAGATACTCGGCTGCCTTTCGCTGTAACGCAATAATGTCTGCGGCGGAAAATGCTGCTTGCGCGCGGTTCTGCAAAAATTGACGAAACAGCGGATGGAATTGGTATGCCTGCCCGTATTTCTGCGTGAAAAAATGGTTGCGATTCATGCCCTCTAAAATCTGCGCGGCCATTGTATTGCCACTGAGCTTCTCAGCCACCACCGTATCTATTTTCTGCAGGACGGAGGTCTTGAGCAGGACATCCTGAATGGCGGCGTCGGTTTTATTGAATATCTCGTTGGCAAAGTAGTCGAATAGTTTGTCGGGTGGCAGGTCGACAAACGACTCAGTTGTAGAAGCCATTGTACCCGCCCCTGCCAGCAGGATCAGACCGGCGGCCCAACCCTCCGTTTTATCGTGCAACATGGCCAACGCCTCGGGCGCAGCGTTGCCATGGCCCCGGGCCTGTAACAGGCCCAATGATTCTTCGCGGGTAAAGCGGACGTCATCCCAGCCGAGCGCATGCAACCGGTTATTTGCCTGGAGACGGGCGAACTGGGGTGGCGGTGAAACGCGACTCAGAATGACAAACGTGATCCCATCCGGAACAACATCCAACCCATTAAGCAGCATGTCATGGAAGGCGGAGGTGGACGGCACATCCTGATAATTGTCGAGCACAATGACATATCCCCCATTGCCCTTTTTTACAGAAAGGGAGACAAGTCGGTGGAACAGCTCTTCAAAATATCGCCGCGTAAAGACCGGGATGCCCTGCAAATATTCCGGGGTCAGGATGGGCAATGATTTTTTGTATCGCGGCGCGGCGTTTTTTGCCGCCATGCCCATGTAGTAAAAAAAACTTGCGATATCCGCATCGCCTTCATCGACCTGATACCAAAGATTGGCTACTTCACGCGACGCCAGCCAGTTGGCGACGAGGGTGGTCTTGCCGGAACCGGCTTGTGCCGCTATCCATATTACCGGCTTCTGCTTTGCCTGATCGAGCAGCTGAAACAGCCTGTCACGCTGGACGGTCCCCGGGAGTTT
>JAHEDB010000382.1 GCA_024641465.1 Chromatiales bacterium
TACCGGACATAGTCACAGAATGTCCTTTCTCAATCTCACCCCATACCTGTTCGACATCCTGTTGGTTTATACCGAGTTCAATATCATTAACAGATAACTGAAGCAGTTCCTGGCGTGTATATCCGAGGCTCAGGCATGCTTGTCGATTGACATCAAGGAACCGACCTGTTTCATCGTGCAGAAAAAAGGCATCGGCAGCCGTATCCAGAATGGTACGAAGCCGCCGTTCGTTGTCTTCGATCACAATTGATTGTTCTGAACTTTTAAGATGCAGCTCAATATTCTGCAGGGTGTTATGAAATATATGCCGACTGCTAATCACCAGACCGATAAAATACAGAATGCAGGCCGCGGCCAGGCTGATGCCCCAGGTTTCACCCATCGAGACAAAACGCCACCCCAGAGTCAATATAATGGGTGTAATAAATACCAGTGACGGTCCTCGTTTAAATGACAGGGTTGTAACCCCACCAGAGCACATGCCGACCAGCGCAAAAATTATAAAGGTTTGATGTTTTACATCTTCAAGAGGAAATAACCAGATAAGCGTCGCGCACCACAGGAGGCTGGCAATCAGGACCCCCACAACAAAGATCTGGTAGCAACGATGCAAACCAAGGCGAAAACGCATCCGCTGCCGAAATAACGCGTAGCTGACTAACCGCAGACCAGTTAATACCAGCATCCCACCGAACCAGGTCAACAATATAGAGTGATTAGCGACCGGCCAGAGCGCCAGCAACAAAAAGGCTGAAACCAACAAGGTGATCGCTAATGCAACCTTTAACCCGCCATACAGCAGCTGGATTTGTTCGCAAAATATAGCGTTCTGATGTGAAGTTAAAGCCTGATCCGTTGTGCTGGTCATCATTCAGTTGGGTTTGTTAGCCTGGATACTCCAACTAAATGTATTGTACTTTCTATATCAATACTACCTTCGCGAAGCGTCTTTTGCCCACCTGAAAAATATGGCTACTACCTGCATCGATCTGTAGCCCCTTATCTTCAACACGTTCCCCGTCAATCCGCACTGCGCCCTGTTCAATACTGCGCATGGCCTCCGAGGTGCTCTTCGACAGGCCGGCCTCTTTTAGCAAATTGGCAATCGCCAGTTTGCCCGCCACCGCCTGTAATTTTACTTCGGGGATATCATCGGGCATCGCCCCTTGCTGGAAACGGGCGATAAAGTTTTCCCGGGCCCTTTGACCATCGGCTGGACTATGAAAGCGTGCCACCAGCTCTTCACCCAGGAGGAACTTGATGTCGCGTGGGTTCTTGCCCTCGGCCATGTCTTTTTTGAATTGCCCTATCTCGCTCAGGGGTCGGAAGCTCAATAACTCGAAATACCGCCACATCAGATCATCCGAAATGGACATGATCTTGCCGAACATCTCGTCAGCCGGGTCGGCTATTCCTATATAGTTATTTAGGGATTTGGACATTTTCTGCACTCCATCCAGCCCCTCCAGGATGGGCATGGTCAGCACCACCTGGGGTTCCTGGCCGAAATGCTTCTGTAACTCACGCCCCACCAGCAGGTTGAACTTCTGATCGGTGCCGCCCAGTTCCACATCAGCCTTCATGGCAACAGAGTCATAGCCCTGGATCAAAGGGTAGAGAAATTCGTGGATCGCGATGGGTTGCCCCGAGGTATAGCGCTTGTTGAAATCATCCCGCTCCAGCATACGCGCGACGGTATGTTTGGCTGCCAGCTGGATCAGGTCGGCGGAGCTCATCTCCCCCATCCAGCTGGAGTTGAACATCACCAGAGTCTTTTCCGGATCGAGGATCTTGAAGATCTGCTGTTCATAGGATTTAGCGTTTTCGATGACATCGTCGCGAGTCAACGGTGGCCGCGTGGCGCTCTTGCCCGTGGGGTCACCGATCATGCCGGTAAAGTCACCGATCAGGAACATCACCTCATGGCCCAGATCCTGGAACTGACGCAGCTTATTGATAAGGACGGTATGGCCCAGATGCAGATCAGGTGCGGTGGGATCAAAACCGGCTTTAATGCGCAGGGGCTTACCCCGCGCCAGCTTGGTCTTGAGTTCGGTTTCGATCAGTATTTCATCCGCGCCACGGCGGATCAGCTGCAATGCCTCTTCAACCCCGGACATATCGCTTCAATCCTCTACTTTTACAAAGCGCAATAGACTACCATATCTTTCTTGCTGACTCCCGTTCCAGGTGAAGATAGGTCTCAATAAGGTCGAGATTTGACCGATATCATAAGAAGGTCTATCTTTGGTTGACAACAAAAATATTTAGGGATATCCGTGGATTACAACTCCTTTTTAAGTCGCGATTATAAATCTCTGCCAGACAAGCAGCCGCCCGGTAAACTACGTTACACACGTTTGCATATTACCGTGATCGTATCGATCATCCTGGTGATTGTTACCATGTTGATCTTCCTCACACACGATGCCGCCGCCATGCGCAGCCCCCTGCTCGGAGCGGATGTGCAGACGGAAATTGATGAACAACTCACCAGCTCGCCCGAGGAAGACACGGATCCCGTTGAAATTAAACAGGAATTATCTAAAGAAGAACCGACCAGCGAAGAACCTGACTGGGAAGAAGTCACCGTCAAGGCGGGCGATTCCCTCGCTCTGATCTTCCATCGACTGGATCTGGATAAGACCGACCTCCATAAAATTATGCAGCTGGGTGAGATCACCAAGGCCATGCGCCGATTACAGCCTGGGCAGGAATTCAAATTCGATATTAATGAAGAAAATATCCTGCAAAAAATGGTCTTTAATCGCACTAAACGTGAGTCATTACATATCATTCGCGGTGAAAATGGCTTTCGCGCCATCCCGGTAGAACTGTTCCTCGAAAAAGAAGTGCGTTTCATCTCGGCACCGATAAAATCTTCTCTGTTCGAAACCGGGATGGAAATCGGCCTGAGCGATAACATGATCATGGAAATGGTCGGTATTTTTGGCTGGGATATCGATTTTGCACAGGACATCCGTAAGGGCGACAATTTCAACCTGATGTACGAAGAACACTTTCTGGACGGTGAGAAAATCGGTGAAGGCCCGATTATCGCCGCTGAATTCACCAACCAGGGCAGAACCTACCAGGCCATCCGTTATACCGATGAGAATGGCCGCAATGAATACTTTACCCCCCAGGGACTGAGTATGCGCAAGGCCTTCCTGCGCACCCCGG
>JAHEDB010000383.1 GCA_024641465.1 Chromatiales bacterium
TGGCCCTGCTAATCTCGCTGGCCATCGTGATCATCGTGGTGGTACTGGTTCCAATAGGTTAGTGGTAACATTTTGACCGGGGTGTGGTGACTACCTCTGCCCCGGTCCTTTTTTAGTGAGGCGATAATGCAACGTATTCTGTTGGCAAGTCATGGCACCGTTGGTGCGCAAGCCGCCGAACAGGCCGTCATCGGACGGCTGGTTGCGGGCGATAAACTCTTTCATCTGCTGGTGGTGCCGGATTTCTGGGATGGCATGCAGGGCGATGACTGGTTGAATAATGCCAGCACGCGCGATGTCTTTGCCGATTATGTCGAGGGCAGTCTGGAAGGTGAGGCAAGGGATACTTTTTCACGGGTCGCTGCCGCGGCGGAACAACGAGGTGTGCAGTATGAGAACCGTCTGGTATACGGCAAGCCGGTATCCTCTTTGCTGGAGGCCGTGGCCGATGTAGTGCCGGATGTTGTCGTGATGGGTACGACACGTCCCAGGCATGCGGAAGGCCTGCGTTCGAAAATGTTGACCGAGACACTGCATCGCAAAATGGCGGCGCCACTGCTGGTGATCCCCTATCCCGATGCGTAGTGCCGAAAGGCCCGTACCACCCATCCCGACGCAAGCGGATGAAGTGGCCTGGGTTAGTATAACGACACCACTCAGCCCCGAACGATTGGCCGAGTTGAGTCACGATGTCGAGGCCATGTTGCGTCTCAATCCCTGTTATCGATTTTCCCAGTGGCGGGATATCGGACAGGATAGCTTTCATGTCAGTTTCAAAAACGAGAGTAATCAACAGGACTATGATATGCAGTTGCGGCTGGGTGATATCACCCGCCTGTCATACAGCATCTATTATTCCCATGGTCTGAAGCGACGTACCATAATCAGCGTTGTGCCGGCCGAAACCGGCAGCACCCTGGTGGTGCTGGACGAGTATGAAACCCCGCCGGCGGCCGAGACCGAGGCCAGGCTGATTGAGGTGGACAAGAGCCTGCATGTGTGGGGCAATGCCCTGCGCCAGTATTTTATCCGCCAGCAGCGTTATTCAAAATTGCCGGGCTGGCGCTGGTATATACGCCGCCTGTGGATACCCATGCAGCCGTCGTCGCGCCGCGTGGTGTGGTTCATCTGGTTGATCTCGGTGGCGGAGTTTGTGGTGTTCCTGCTGGTATTGCTGATCTATATTATCGAGCATCTTCAATAACGATAGCCGCCAGACCTGCAATAAAACCAATCCTCAACTGCAAAAAATATCATCTTGCCGCCATCTTGTCAGGCTGTCGTGTCCAAATCAGAATGGTTCCAGGCAGACCCGTGTGGCGCTCAATAACTACAATACCACCGTGGTGGCCGATTGGCCGGTGCGGCTTTCCCGCGATACTGTCACACTGAAATCACGCTCCGGCCGTGTATGTTTTACAGGTTTGGAGGATGAACAATGTTAAACAATCATTTACGACGTGCGGCGTTGGCCCAGGCATTACTGCTGGTGCCGATGCTGCTGGTCCCTGCACAAGGTCATGCTGGGTCCATCGACAAGGCGCCGATGGAAGCCAAGGACAGCGCGGCCAAAACCCCCTGGCAACGGGATGAATCGTGGCCGGATGGAAAATGGGACAATTACAATACCCTGGCCAACAGTGTATCGCCCGCGATCGAAACCCCACCCGCGGTGAGTGTGCCAATCGAGGGCGATGCGGCGAAGGGTAAGGAACTGGCCTTCGATCGCACCCGCGGCGGCAGTTGTGTTGCCTGTCATGTCATGGGCAGTGACACACCGGAACTCCCCGGTAACGTCGGCCCTGATCTTTCCGAGATCGGCAAAAACCGCGATGACAAATATCTGTTTGAATATGTCTATGAACCCCGCAAGCTGAATCCGGGTACGGTCATGCCGCCGTGGGGCACCCATAAACTGTTCTCGGTCGATGAAATCAAGGACATCGTGGCCTTTCTCAAGACCCTGAAGCAACCCGCCGTGATCAAGAACAAACACGATAACCCGGCGCAGCGCGCCAAGCCGGTGGAGGATCGGGACAATCTCGATCCGATCGAAAACCAGGCGATGGAGAGCATGGAAAAGGGTGCGGCTTTATTCAAGAAGGCCGGTGCCAAGGGCAAGGCCTGCAACAGTTGCCATGCCAAACCCGAACAGAGCTTTAAGAAATGGGCGGCCGGTATGCCGGCGTATAGCAAGAAATTACAGAAGGTCATCGGTGTCGAAGAGTTTATTACCCGTCATGGTCGCGCCACCACCGGTGATGACTATGTGATGCTGGGCAAGGAAAACGTCGCCCTGGCGATCTACCTGCGTCATCTCGCCAATGGCACGCCCATCAAGGTGGATGTGAAGGGTAAGGAGGCCAAGGCCGCCGCAGAGCGGGGTAAAAAACTCAGCGAACATAAGGTCGGCCAGCTCAACTTTGCCTGTATCGACTGTCACCAGAAGGCCGCCGAGCACTGGATCCGCGGGCAATGGCTGGGTGGCTTCCGTGGCCAGACCCCGCACTTCCCCACCTGGCGCACCAGCAAGTCCCAGATCTGGGATATCCGCAAGCGTTTCGAGTGGTGCAACGTGGCGATCCGCGCCAATGACCTGCCACCGGATGCCAGTGAATACGGTGATATCGAGCTCTATGTCATGAGCCTGAACAACGGACTGAAACTCAACGTGCCCGGGATACGGCACTAAACAAAGCGGCGCCGGATTGAAGGGATCTGCAAGGATTGCAGGTCAGCAAACCTCCAATCCGGCCAACCGCTACCTTCCAGTCAAATTACCCATCTTTGATTATGATCGTTTTTTAGACCTGAACTCGATGTAGTTGAGCACCGCAAAGTCCGGGTGTTGTCGTGTTGTGAAATCCATGTCGGGTGTAGCGGCCTTGAGCATTTGCAACAGTCGTGGCAGATCCAGCGCCTCGCAACGCGTGTCCGCGACGATGGTGCGTCCGTCGAGATAGAGGGGAAAGTCACTGCAATTTTCCGGCTTCAACGGACTTTGGTAATAACGGCATTGGTGGGCCTGTTGATCGTAGGCCGGGCAGGGTGAGCCGTGGGCGTAATACAGGTCGTCCTGTTTGCGAATATAGATCGGTCCCTTGCCGTTACGCAGGCTGCGATCAAAATTCTTCTGTATCTCATCAAGCCCATAGAAGGTGCACAGTTCCTGCCAGTC
>JAHEDB010000384.1 GCA_024641465.1 Chromatiales bacterium
TTTAGCGTTTCATGGAGTCGAAAAATTCGGCATTGGTCTTGGTCGCCTTGAGCTTGTCATTGAGGAACTCCATGGCGGCCAGCTCGTCCATATCATGGACGACCTTGCGAATGATCCACATCTTCTGTAATTCGTCGGGTGAGGTGAGTAATTCCTCACGACGCGTACCCGAGCGATTGATATTGATGGCCGGGTAGATCCGTTTTTCGGCGATACGGCGATCCAGATGGATTTCCATGTTACCGGTACCCTTGAATTCTTCGTAGATCACATCGTCCATGCGCGAGCCGGTGTCGATCAGGGCAGTGGCAATAATAGTCAGTGAGCCACCTTCCTCGATATTGCGGGCGGCGCCGAAGAAACGCTTGGGGCGGTGCAGGGCGTTGGCGTCCACACCCCCGGTCAGCACCTTACCGGAGGAGGGGATCACGGTGTTATAGGCTCGCGCCAGGCGGGTGATGGAGTCGAGCAGAATGACAACGTCTTTTTTGTGTTCGACCAGGCGCTTGGCCTTTTCGATAACCATTTCAGCGACCTGGACATGACGGCTGGCCGGCTCGTCGAAGGTACTGGAGACGACTTCACCGCGCACCGAGCGGCTCATCTCGGTGACTTCTTCCGGGCGCTCGTCAATGAGCAGCACGATCAGGTAACACTCCGGGTGTTTGGTGGCGATGGACTGGGCGATATTTTGCAGCATCATGGTCTTACCGGCCTTGGGCGGGGAGACCACCAGACCGCGTTGTCCCTTGCCGATGGGTGAGGCGAGGTCAATGACGCGGGCGGTCATGTCTTCGGTGCTGCCATTACCCAATTCCAGATTCATGCGCTTATTGGGGTGCAGCGGGGTCAGGTTTTCAAATAGAACCTTGTTTTTGGCGTTTTCAGGCGGCTCAAAATTGATGTTATCCACCTTCAACAAGGCAAAGTAACGTTCCCCGTCTTTGGGGGGGCGAATCTTGCCCGCTACCGTATCACCGGTGCGCAGGTTAAAGCGCCGGATCTGACTGGGTGAGACATAGATGTCATCGGGACCGGCCAGGTATGAACCGTTGGCCGAACGCAGGAATCCAAAGCCATCCTGGAGGATTTCCAGTACGCCGTCACCGTAGATATCTTCACCACTTTTGGCGTGGGCCTTAAGGATGGCAAAAATAATGTCCTGCTTGCGGGAGCGGGCCATGCTCTCAATGCCGACGGTTTCGGCGAGGTCGAGGAGTTCGGGGACGGGTTTTAGTTTGAGTTCTGTTAGATTCATACCATTCGTTCTTTGTTGATTTGAGGGGGGAGTCGAGATCTGCGGCAGGAAACCGCACATACGTGCAATAGTTCTAGATTATTCTTGGTTTTGTTCCATTAATTTGAAAAGGGAATCGCCGGGGGCGATAGGGCAAATCAGCGAATCGGAAGATTCTTGTTATTTCTATGAATAAACTTAACACTAAAAGTGGAAATCGTCCAGCCCCATTTAGGGGCTGGTACGGATAACTTATAAATTGCTGTCGATAAAGGCGGTTAGCTGGGATTTATTGACGGCCCCGACCTTGGTGGCCTCGACATTGCCGCCCTTGAACAGCATCAGGGTTGGGATACCACGGATACCAAACTTGGGTGGGGTGGCGGGGTTTTCATCGATATTCAGCTTGGCCACCTTGAGTTTGCCATCATACTCGTTGGCGATCTCATCCAGGATCGGTGCAATCATTTTGCAGGGGCCGCACCAGTCTGCCCAATAATCTACCAGCACCGGACCTTCGGCATTAATGATTTCGGCATCAAAGGTATCGTCGGTGACATATACAATTTTATCGCTCAAGGTTTTTCTCCACATGGTTCCCCTTCATAGGGCTCATTTGAGCCTAACTTGGCGCGCATTTCAAGTCCAAACTGTAGATGAATCTGTTATGCTGTCGCCCCATGACGAATAAACACCTTACCGATATAAGTTTCAAGAGCCTGAATCTGGAACCTGCCCTGTTGCAAGGTATTGAAGAATCTGGATTTTTATTTTGTACCCCGATTCAGGCAGAAACCTTGCCCATCGTCCTGGCCGACAAAGATGTTGCGGGTCAGGCACAGACAGGAACCGGTAAGACGGCGGCCTTTCTGGTCGCGGCCTTTCACCATATGTTACAAAAACGCGGTGAACAGGCCTCTTCGAGCAAACAACCCAAGGCCCTGATGCTGGCCCCGACCCGTGAACTGGCCATCCAGATCCATAAGGATGCGGTTGCCATTGGTCGCCATTTGCCCTTCAAACTGGGGCTCGCCTACGGTGGCACCGGCTATGAATCGCAACGTAAGACGATTGAAGAAGGTGTCGATATCCTGATCGGCACTCCGGGTCGGCTGATTGATTATTTCAAGCAGCATGTATACAACCTCAAGGAGATCCAGGTGGTGGTACTGGATGAGGCCGACCGTATGTTTGACCTTGGTTTTATCGCCGACATCCGTTATTTGCTGCACCGCATGCCCAAGCCGGAGCATCGCCTGAGCATGTTGTTCTCCGCCACCCTGTCGTTTCGGGTCCAGGAACTGGCCTACGAACACATGAATAACCCGGAAAAGGTCGAGATCGAACCGGAGCAGGTCACCGCGGAACAGATCGTCGAATACGTCTATTACCCCGCCAAGGAAGAAAAGATCCCACTGTTGCTGGGCATCCTCAAGACCATCCCCGATGCGAGGGCGGTGATCTTTGTGAATACCAAGCGTGCGGGTGAAAAGGTCGATGCCTATTTGCAGGGCAACGGTTATAAGGTGGCCCTGTTATCCGGTGATGTGCCGCAGACCAAGCGCACCCGCCTGCTGAAGGAGTTTACCGAGGGTGACCTGTCGATCATGGTGGCCACCGATGTGGCGGCGCGTGGTCTGCACATCCCTGCCGTGTCTCACGTCATCAATTTCGATATCCCGCAACAGGCCGAAGACTATGTCCATCGCATCGGCCGTACGGCCCGGGCCGGCGCCAAGGGTGAGGCGATTAGCTTTGCCTGTGATGAGTATGTATTTACTATCCCCGAGATCGAGCAATACATCGGCCACAAGATCCCGATGCAGAGCATTACCCCCGAGTTATTGGCTGAGCCATTGCCGCCGGTCAAGATCGAACGCAAACCGCGCTCTGATCATAAAGGCGGACGTGGTAAATCAGGCAAACCCGG
>JAHEDB010000385.1 GCA_024641465.1 Chromatiales bacterium
CCAACAGCATCGTTTTGCCATAATGACCGGCCAAGGCCGGCACTTTTTGCAAAGCCCCGGCGCCAAATTCGATGCGGGGTAAACGGGCAATAGAAAAGTCGGGCCACATGCGAATCATTCCTCGGGATACAGACCGTTATAGGCGATACCCTGGCGAGGCTCGGCCATCCACTCGGCCACGGTGGCGCGCCAGGCCAGATAATGAGGGGTTTGCTTATGCGCGGCGGCCGCGGCGGCCGAGGCATAAGCCTCATACAGGACAAAACGAGACGGATCATCACTCGCCTGCAGGATGTCAAAGCGGACATTACCCGCTTCCCGTATCGATGCCAGGTGATTCAGGCGGCAGGCGGCAATGAAATCCTCGAGATGGCCCGGTTTGACACGAACATGAACGATGGTGACCTGCACGGCTCGCCCCCTTATTTTGGTTGTTGTATGTAATCGCCTGAGGTCGGAGTATATCAATATGTTGCCCGATTTAACGTCTGAGGATGGTTGGCCGGTAATACCTTATAAAAACATTCGATGTCTAACCCCTTCTCAATATTCAGAAAATCGGGTTAAATGGGCGGCAAAGGGTGACGGGGATCACACTTTAAGGGGAGAGACCTAATTTGAGGCGATTGTCTCCCGGGCTGCTTTCAGTTATCATTAATTTTTATAGGGTTTAATCATGCGCAGAACTAAACTCATTTCAGGCTATGTTGCCGGTCTTATGCTGCTGTTTACCACGGCGGTCAACGCCGTAGCGAATGATGACAATGTCATCCGCTGGGCCGGTTGTGGTATCACCAAAAAGGCCTTCATGGCGGAACTTGCCAAGGGCTACGAAAAAAAGACCGGTGTGAAGGTCATGCTGGAAGGCGGCGGAGCAACGCGGGGCATTCGTGACACCTCGGCCCTCAAGGTCGACATCGGCGGTAGTTGCCGCATGAGCCTGCCGGAAACCGATCGCACGGAGCTATACGCCAGTTTGCATCCGGTCGCCTGGGACGCCCTGGCCATCATCGTGCACAAGTCCAACCCGATTAAAAATATGACCACCGAGCAGATCAGGGATATCTACAGCGGCAAGATCACCAACTGGAAACAGCTTGGCGGCCAGGATGCCCCCCTCAAACTGTATGTCCGCGAAGGCAGTATCTCCGGTGTCGGCTATGCCATCCGCCAGTACATCTTTAAGGATGGCGGCATGGAGTTTCGCACCAAGTATCAGGTGAAGTCGTCCGGCCCGCTGGAAAAGGCCGTCGAGAAGGATTCCCTGGCAATGGGCATCACCGGTATCAGTAGTGCCCGCAAGCGCGATGTAAAGGTTATTGAGTTTGATGGTAAATCGCCCACCGTGGATAACCTGATCGCCGGCAAGTATCAGCTGTATCGGCCGCTGTATCTGGTATCCAGCCCGCAACCCTCAAAGAAGGTCAAGGAGTTCATTACCTTTGCCATGTCGCCCGAGGGACGCCAGATCATCCGTAACAACAAGGCCGTGCCGTATAAAGATGCGCCGAACCTGATGTCGAAGATGTTGGTTTACGGGTTTGATGTGAAATAACCGGAAATGACTCGACTCAAACAAAAGGCGGCTTCAAGCCGCCTTTTTTGTTGTTCGCTCGCTCTGCCTGTCTCTATTCAGGGGCATCCGCTTTACCGATGATCAGGGCATCATCGACAAAACCGATCTTCTTGTGGGTCACATCGCAAAAGGGTTTGCTGCGCGACTCGCCGCAGCGACACAGCGCGGCCTTGTTGCGCATGGCCTTCGACTGACCATCGGCGCCGATGATGGTCATCGGCCCCTTCGCCACCAGCATGCCATTGGGGCGACAACTGATGATCAGGGTAGTGTGTGATTCGAGTTTTTCATCGCGACTCTTGTCCACCTTGCTGCAATCCCTGAATCCCGCCTCGGCATGACTGCCGTCACACAGCGGCTTGGTCTTCGAGGCGCCACAGCGACACAGCAGTGCCTTACCATCACGCACCACCAACTGACCAATGGTGTCATAGACACGAAACTCACCCTCGACCTGTAACGGTCCGTCTTCGATCAGGGTAATAATATTTTTCACCGCCATCAGTTCACACCGTGCATCAAGCGCTTTAACAGGGGCCGCAATAGCAATAACAATACACCCGCGCCGATTGAACTGCCAACCAGGAACCAGTACAGCGGTATGCCACTGTGGGCGATAAGCTGCTCCAGGGTACCGGCCAGATAATTGGCAATCGCCATTGCCGTAAACCAGGCCCCCATCATAAAGGACACCAACCGGCTCGGTGCCAGTTGCGTGACCATCGACAGGCCGATGGGTGACAGACACAACTCACCGGCGGTAAACAACAGATACACCATGAATAACCAGCCCGGTCCCACCTGGCCGTGCAGATCGGCCTGCTGTTGGGCGATGGCCAGCACCACAAAACCAAGCCCAAGGATGATCATGCCGATGGCCTGCTTGGTGACGACCGACAAGGCGATGCCTGAGTTATTGAGTTGCGACCACACCATGGCAAACAGCGGCGCCAGCACCAGGATCATCAGGGGATTTAGCGCCTGAAAATAACTGGCTGGCATCTCCCAACCGAGGATCTGCCGATCGGTCAGCTTGTCGGCAAACAGATTCATGGTGCCACCGGCCTGTTCAAAGCCCATCCAGAAAAAGATCACCAGCACCGCCATGATGAATATGGCGATGATGCGCTCGATCTCATCGCGCTGTAATGCCAGCGGGGGCTGTTGTCTGAGTGTCAACCAGCTCAGGCGCGGGTGTCGGATAGTCGCCAGCCAGCGCGGCAACAACCCCAGCAACAACAAGGCCGCCAGAGCAAACAGTAGCTGCATGCCTTTTGTATATGATTGCCACCACGGTTTGAACTGTGGCCAGGCAAGGACCAGTGCCACCACCAGCACACTGACCGTGATCGTCAGCAATAAACTGATCCGCCAGTCACGCGGCTCGATGACCATGCCCAGACGCCGTTGTCCATGGGCAAAGATCAATACACCGAACAACATCCCCACCCCGGCCGCGGCAAAGCCATAGTGCCAACCGAATTTTTCACCGAGGGTGCCGCAGATCAGCGGTGACAGAAAGGCGCCCAGATTGATGCCCATGTAGAAAATGGTAAAGCCGCCGTCGCGGCGTTGATCACCCTGAGCGTA
>JAHEDB010000028.1 GCA_024641465.1 Chromatiales bacterium
CCGGAGCAGCGCTACACGCCTATTCTGCGAGGTGCATACCGCAACGATCCTTCTCCAATGCAAATAGTGAGTGGGCCTTACGGTCGGGAAAAGGTTCACTATGAAGCCCCGCCAGCAACTCGTGTGCCTGATGAAATGGCAAGACTCATCGACTGGTATAACGATATCAACCCTTCGAGCGGGGATAAGAAGCTACCAGGTATTGCCAGAGCGGGCATTGCACATCTCTGGTTTGAAGTGATACATCCCTTCGATGATGGGAATGGGCGAGTCGGCAGGGCGATTGCCGACCATGCGCTTTCTCAGTCTCTCGGTTATCCAACCACGGCTTGTCTCGCCACGGCGATAGAGGCGGATAAAAAATCCTATTACCTGCAACTGGAGAAAGCGAGCCGTGGAAGCCTGGACGTTAATGTCTGGCTTGATTACTTTGCCGATAGGGTCATCAAGGCACAGGAAATTGCCAGGGAAGAAGTGGATTTTGTACTGGCCAAGACGCGTTTCTACGAAGCCTATGGTGACCAGCTGAATGACCGGCAGGCCGCAATGGTATTGCGAGTGTTCGCTGAAGGTCGAAAGGGCTTTGAAGGCGGAATAACGACTAAAAAATATGAAGCCATCACCAAGTGCCCCAATCGAACAGCCAGCCGTGATCTTTCTGATCTGGTTGCCAAGGGTATTATCATCCCGTTGCCAGGTGGTGGTAGAACCACACGCTATGAGTTAACGCGTTAAACCGGCTGTGCAAGGTTTGATGTAGTAGTGATTTTCTGCGGGAACTGGAATTTTTGATGATAATCGGCAACACACAGGAAGGTAAAGGATGAAAGAATTTCTCGCGATGTCGGAAGAACGTCGCCGGCTGGTCTGTACGGAGGCCGGCGCGCAACTGAACCTGTTTGAGATTGCCGTCGAAAAGGACTTCTGGGTTTGCTGGACCATGCGTAAATTGTTCGAGCTACCAATGGGGAGAACACCTGACGTTCAAGGGTGGCACGTCATTATCCAAGTGCTGGAATCTCATCGAACGCTTTTCCGAAGATATCGACATCGTCATCGACCGGGGCGCCCTGGGTTTTGGTGGAGACAATGCCCCGGAAAGTGCGCCCAGCGAGAAACAGACAAGCAAGCGTCTCAAGGCGCTGAGGGAAGCTTGCCAGCAATATATCAGCAAGAGGATTCACCCGGCACTCATTGACGTGATCTCATCGGATCTGCCCTCGACGCTCGAATGGACGCTTGAGCCTGAGCCTGACGATCCCGATGGACAGACCTTGCTGTTGTTCTATCCGACGGCCTTCCCGGAGCAGGTCGCCTATCTTCGGCGTACCGTGAAGATCGAAATGGGCGCCCGCTCGGACACGGAGCCTGCCGAATCCTTAGTCATAACATCATGATTAACGTAAAATATATCAATAACAATTCTGACAATGGTATTATTCATGGTATTGACACCTATGACCACTGTAAAACCCGCGCCATTACTGGCTTTTTGCCTCTTGTTTACAATCGAATGGGAATAAAAGAATTCACCGACATGGACGAAACCCTCTCGCGACTGGAAGACACATCACTGGATCAGTTCTGGATGCAGCATGCCCTGGAACTGGCCAGGCAGGCCGAGGCCGAGGGGGAGGTGCCGGTGGGGGCGGTGCTGGTACGCAATAATGAGGTGATCGGCGAGGGCTGGAACCGGCCCATCGCCAGTCATGATCCGACCGGCCATGCCGAGATCAATGCCCTGCGTGATGCGGCCAACCGAATCGGTAATTATCGACTGGTCGACAGCACCCTGTATGTCACCCTCGAACCTTGCGTCATGTGTGCCGGGGCCATTATTCACGCACGTGTCAAACGGGTGGTGTATGGCGCCACTGAACCGAAGACCGGGGCCGTGGTCAGTGTGTTTGATGTATTGACCGATCAACGGCACAATCACCGCCCTGAGGTGACGGGCGGCATCCTGGCCGAACAGTGCGCCAGTCAATTACAGGAATTTTTTAAGTCACGCAGATCAAAATAACCCGTGGGGGGTAATGATGATTAAGATAATGCAGCACCCGGTGCTTGCCGTTCTGGCAGGCGTACTACTCAGCACCAGCGTTTACTTACTGGCGCCACAGGCAATACAGGCGGCGACGGTCTATGCCAAAACCAATGTCGAGATGAAACTGGTCAAGGTCTCCGAGCATGTCTATTACGTGCAAGGTGAGGCCGGTATGGCCACCGATAATGAAGGTTTTATTTCCAATGCCGCCGTGGTGATCACCAATCAAGGCGTGGTGGTGTTCGATACCCTGGGGACCCCTTCGCTGGCCAATCTGCTGTTGAGCAAGATACGCGAGATTACCGACAAGCCCATCGCCAAGGTGATCATCAGTCACTATCACGCCGACCATATCTATGGCCTGCAGGTCTTCAAGGAGCTGGGCGCGGAAATTATTGCACCTCGACAGGCGCTGGATTATCTGGCCTCGGCACAGGCCAAGGAACGCCTGGAGGAACGACGTTTTTCCCTCGAACCCTGGGTCAATGAGGCGACCCGGCTGGTGACGCCGGATAAATTGATCAGTGAAAACACCACCTTTAACTTTGGTGGGTTGAGCTTTCAGATCAATCTGCTCGGGGCGGCCCATTCCGAGGGGGATATGACCGTGTATATTGAACAGGACCGGGTGCTGCTGTCCGGCGATATTATCTTTGAAGGTCGCGTGCCATTTTTGGGCGATGCCAATACCAAGACCTGGTTACAGACCTTGCGTAAACTGGAGACCTCAAGGTTGCTGGCGCTGGTGCCGGGACACGGCCCCCTTGCCCGGGACCCCAACCAGGCCATCAAGGCCACCGCGGAGTATCTGGCATTTATGCGTGACAACATGGGCAAGGCCGCGCGGGACTTTGTGCCCTTCAAAGAGGCCTATGCCAAAACCAACTGGTCGAAATACAAGGATATGCCGGCGTTTGAGGCGGCCAATCGGCGAAATGCCTATCAGGTGTTTCTGGCGATGGAAGCGGAGATGATGTCGCAATAGTGTCTGTTTATAGTGCATAAAAAAGCCCGCTTAGCGGGCTTTTTTATTTTAGATGTATGCAAATTTACAAGGCGGAGGATTTAAACGCCAGGATCGAACGCTCGGCGATCTTTGGCTTGCCGTTATCCAGATACCAGTTGAGGATGTCGTAATAACTGCGGATCGATTCGACATACTTGACCGGTTCATTGCCGCGGGCAAAACCAAAGCGGGTCTTGCGATACCACTTGTATTGACGAAGCAGGGGCAGGGTTTCCTTCACATCGGTCCACTTGTCCGGATTACCGCCGCGCAGTTTAGTGATCATACGGGCATCGGTCAGGTGGCCAAAGCCGACATTATAGGCGGCGAGGGCAAACCAGGTGCGTTCAGGTTCCTGTATACCGTATTCGGCGCTGACCTTATCGACCATTCTTCTCAGATACCGGGCACCACCGCTGATGCTGGCACTGGGGTCAGTGCGATCTTCAATACCGAGGTGTTTGGCGGTGTTATTGGTCAGCATCATAATGCCGCGTACCCCTGTCGGTGAAACGGCATGGGGATTCCACAGCGATTCCTGATAGGCGACAGAGGCAACCAGACGCCAGTCGAGTTTGTTGGCCAGGGCGGCCTTTTCAAACATGGCCTGGTACCGCGGCAGACGGCTGTGGATTTTGGCGAGATAGGTATTGGTGCTGGTGTATTGAAAATTACTGGCGTGGGTGTAGTGGCGTTTGATCAGATAGGCCAGTTCACCATTCTTTTTCATATGCGCCATGAAGTTCTGCGCTTCCTTGTAGAGGCTGTCATCCGAGCCCTTGGCAAAGGCCCAGGCCAGGGGTTGTTCCTCGCTGATACTCATGGCGACCCGCAGCTCGGGGTGGAAACGGCGATACAGGGTGACTTCATTGGAATCGGCGATGGTGAAGTCGGTCAATTTCCTAGCCACCATATCCAGCAGTTCCGAACTGTCCGTATCCTTTACCTCACTCCAGCTGAGTTCCGGATACTGGAGTTTGAGCTGCTGGAGTCGTTCGGCATGGCTGCTGTTGGCCAGTACATCGATTTGTTTATCCAGCATATCCTCTAACTTACGTGGCCGCTTCTCAAAGTTGTCGTAATTGTAAACGACCTGCTGGGTAATATATTGGTATGGGGTGGTAAAACGGATGCGGTTCTGGCGTTCCTCGGTCACGGTCAGACCGGCCGCGGCAAAATCCACCATGCCTGTTTCCACCTGGGTAATAATATCGTCGAGGTTGTCGCGTACCGTAATGTCCAGTTTGACATTCAGGTATTCGGCAAACTTCTTCATCAGGTCATATTCGAGACCGGCCGGCCCCTGGGAGCCTTCATAATAGGAAGTGGCGGCGTTGCGGGTCAGGACATGCAACTCACCGGAATGTTTGATGCGTTCCAGCAGGGTGCTGGGCGGGGTGATGGCATTGGCCACGAAGGCGACCAGCACGAGACTACTCAGCGTCAGACTGAATGCCCGCTTTTGCATACTCCAGATACTAATGGCAACGGTAAAAATAGCCTTATCCTCTTGTTAGTCCAACCTTACGATACGGCCGTCCCGGCGGTACCTCGGGGTATGGTGTCCTGAGTCGATATCGGCATCATACCATAACATCATTAAGTAATTACAAATCATAAGGGATAAGTTTCATCCCTAAGAAAATCATAACACACTGAAAAACATCAACAATTAAATTTCTGCTACCGTACAGGGTCTGAGCGGGGGGGCTCCCATGGATAGGCGACGCTGCGGTTGTCAGTGATCACCCGCAGTTGACTTATCCACCCTGAGTGCCTGGTTGTTGGTCAGCACACCCCTCATGTTGCCTGTTCTTGTTGTCAATGGAGCGGTTATTATTCCCACACCGTTATTGATTGAAAAGCAATCAATATGCCAATTTGCTAATATATTGATATTATACAAATATTGAGAAGTGAATCACAGATATTATTCCTGTATTGTCAAAATAACCGACATATTTTATGGAATTATGACCTGTCGTGTAAGCCTTCCCGACAGTTTGTCGGTTTCAGTCGGGGCGGGGTTCAAAAGATAGTGTCTTGAAAATGATAAATTTCTTAGCTGCGGGGTTTGCGATCCTTGAGTAACTGGTTTAACCTTGCGCGCTTTCCGGGGTCATACATCATATAGATACCGGAAGCTCAAAACTGGAGAGATGTCCGAGCGGTTGACCGAATTGTCTGGAACAATTTGGGTCGGACGAAAGGCCGACCTCGAAGAGGCGGAGGGCAGGAGGCCCGGAGCAAGGGGCACGCAGGCGTGCGGGTTTAGTGAATAGACCGACCTGTTTTGCCCAAATTGAAAAATCTGGAGAGATGTCCGAGCGGTTGAAGGAGCACGCCTGGAAAGTGTGTATAGGTTAACCCCTATCGAGGGTTCGAATCCCTCTCTCTCCGCCATTTGAAGTACAGGACGAAATGAACGCAGATTATTAGATAGTGCTGCGGACGTGACGGGATTCGAACCCTCGATTTAGATCGGCTGGTTTGACACCCGAGGGGAGCGAGGGTGAACGCCGCAGCGATAGCGCAGGCGGCCCGCAGGGTGAGGCCAAAAGGCCGAATAATCCCTCTCTCTCCGCCATTCAATGGTACTCGCATCGGTTCCTCCGCGACGATAAGCTGTGAACCCGGTCAGGCCCGGAAGGGAGCAGCCGCAGCGGTGGATTCGGGTGCCGGGGTGTAGCGGATGCGGGTGCCACCCTTTTCTTAGCAGTTCAAGCCTTTCATTTGTAAGATCAACCTCTCATAACCCTTCCGATACATTTCTGGCAGCGGCACGAGCACCAGGCCGGATCTGGATATGGCCTCGGGTATCGGTGACTCAATGGCAGGTGCGCAGCTCCGTGCATCCGGTTAGAATGGGGGCACATTTCAAGACCGATTGGATAATAATGAGCTATCAGGTTCTCGCCAGAAAATGGCGCCCCAGAAACTTTTCCGAAATGGTGGGACAGGAGCACGTCCTGCGTGCCCTGATCAATGCCCTGGATACGAACCGGGTGCATCACGCCTTTTTGTTTACCGGCACCCGTGGGGTGGGCAAGACCACCATCGCCCGGATCCTGGCCAAGTCGCTGAATTGCGAAACAGGGGTCAGTTCCACGCCCTGTGGCACGTGCTCCGCCTGCCGGGAGATCGATGAGGGCCGCTTCGTTGATCTGATTGAGGTGGATGCGGCCTCACGCACCAAGGTCGAGGATACCCGCGACCTGCTGGACAATGTGCAGTACGCCCCGAGCCGCGGACGCTTCAAGGTCTATCTCATCGACGAAGTGCACATGCTGTCCAATCACAGTTTTAACGCCCTGCTCAAGACCCTGGAAGAGCCGCCGCCCCATGTAAAGTTTCTGCTGGCCACCACCGATCCGCAGAAGCTGCCGGTGACTATCCTGTCCCGTTGCCTGCAATTCAATCTGCGCCGCCTGCCGCAGGATCTGATCCAGGGGCACCTGCAACACCTGGTCAACGAAGAGGGACTGGTGGCAGAGCCGGCCGCCCTGCACCAGTTGGCCCGGGCCGCCGATGGCAGTATGCGTGATGCCCTCAGTCTGCTGGACCAGGCCATTGCCTATGGCGGTGGCAAGTTACAGGATGCGGATATACGCAGTATGCTGGGCAGCATTGAACAGACTTATATATATGATCTGCTACAGGCCCTGACCGAGGCGGATGGCCGGGCCCTGTTGCAGCAGGTCCAGCAACTGTCTGCCCAGGTGCCGGATTATGCCGAAGTCCTCGCCGAGTTGATTACCGCACTGCATCACATTGCCATCCTGCAACAGGTGCCCGAGGCCTATGATGAGGCGATGGGAGACCGGGTACGGCTCAGCGCCTTCGCCCAAGCGCTGTCGAACGAGGACGTGCAACTGTATTATCAAATTGGTCTGGTCGGTCGGCGCGACCTGAATTTGGCGCCGGATCCGCGTACCGGGCTGGAGATGGTGTTGTTGCGCATGCTGGCCTTTCGACCGGCCGAGGCGGGGCCGGATACCGGCACGCCGAAAAAAAAAACACTGAGTAAGCCTGTTGAGCTTGTTAGTGCCGACCCCGTCACGCCTGTCGCTGCGGCGACGCCGACTGAAACGGCGCCTGTTATTAAAACACCTGTTGCCACCGGCGATGATTGGGCGGCTACCGTCGAGAAGCTCGAACTTGTCGGTGTCCTGAAACAGTTGGCCATGCACTGTGTGATCACGCATAAGGATGGCGATGTATTACAACTCGCCCTGCAACCGGGCAATGCCTACCTGCACACCAAAGAACGACAGGATCGCCTGCAGGAGATCCTGTCCGAGGCCAGGGGCGAACCGTTGCGATTGAGCATCGAGATCGAACAGTCGTCCCAGGAGACACCGGCCGAGCAGGCCCTGCGTCTGCAACAGGCACGACAGGATGCGGCGACGCAGGCCATCAGGGCGGATGCCACCGTACAGAAGATTATTGAAACCTTTAATGCCTCGGTGGATGAAACCAGCATTCAACCCGTCGATTGAAGTGATGCGAGCAATTTATTGTATAGAAAACAGTAAGAGGTCGAGTAAATGAAAGGCTTAGGTAACTTAATGAAGCAGGCCCAGCAGATGCAGGCCAATATGCAAAAGGCCCAGGAAGAGATCGCCAAGCTGGAAGTGACCGGTAAGGCCGGTGGCGGGCTGGTGTCGGTATTGATGACCGGTCGGCACGATGTGAAGCGGGTCAGTATCGATAGCAGTGTGATGGATGATAAAGAGATGCTCGAAGACCTGCTGGCGGCGGCGGTGAACGACGCCGTACGTCAGGTCGAAAAGGAAACCCAGGAGCGGTTCAGCGGTATGGGGGCGGGAATGAATCTGCCACCCGGTTTTAAACTGCCGTTTTAATAAAGTCCTGGTCTGAATAACTATGTCAGGTAGTCGATTGATTAATCGTCTGATTGAAAGCCTGCGCTGTCTGCCGAGCGTGGGTCCAAAATCGGCACAACGCATGGCCTATCACTTGCTGGAGCACAACCGGCAGGGGGCGAGTCAACTGGCGAACGATCTGCTGGAGGCGATAGAGCATATTGGCCACTGTGAACAGTGTCGTACCCTGTGTGAAAACACGCTGTGTGATATCTGTAACAATCAGGGACGCGATCAGTCTGCTATCTGTGTGGTCGAGTCACCGGCGGATGTACAGGTGATCGAACAGGTGGCGGGATATCGCGGCGTGTACTTTGTGCTGATGGGACACCTATCACCCCTCGACGGGGTCGGTCCCTTGGAGCTGGGGCTGGAGCAACTGGCCAAACGACTGGATGCAGGGGCGGTGAGTGAAGTGATCCTGGCAACCAATCCGACGGTCGAGGGTGAGGCCACCGCCCACTATATCGCCGAGATGGCGGCTACTCGTGGTATTCGCGCCACGCGCCTTGCCCATGGGGTGCCGATAGGGGGTGAGTTGGAATATGTTAATGGCACCACGCTGTCGCATGCCTTTCACGGTCGCATCGAACTCTGAATAATTTTATTGCTAAGGATGCAGTCCAGGCATACGCTGCATCGCCTGGATGGTCTGCATGCAGATTGCCTTGAAATAACCGTAGCTGTTTTGATCAAGATGACAGTCCGACGTATGTCGGTCGGCATAAAACAAACCAAATAATTTATTATTCAGCACGACTGACATGCTGAAGAAATTCTCGCTTGAGGTGATTTTTGTCAATGCCTCAGGTATGAGTGGTCCATATTTTTCCCGGGTAGTATCATTGATCCACACGGCCTGAACCTTGGTGGTCATGTAGGTGAAGATGTTTTTCTTGTCCATGTCGACATAGAACTGGCCAAATACCGGGTTATTATCCGCGCCGGCAATAGTGTAGGCCTTGAGGATATTTTTTGTTTTGTCATAAATCGCAAATACCACCCTGTTCAGGCCAATACCATCGTGCAGGCCCTGCATCGCGATATCAATCACCTCATGTAAATCCTTTGTCTTATCGGGCAAGGCCTTAAGTTTATTTACGGTTTCCTGCATGACCGCGCGCTGCGGGATCAAACAGATACCGGTAGAGGACTGGCTGGTCGTTTGTGTCCCGGTATTTGTTTGTTCGCCTGTTTCAATTTTTGTTGACAGGAGTAAGGCTGCTGACGGAATCACATTATAAAATTCACTATCCCGTGCGGCGGCAACGGCCAGCTTGTGGGTTTCCCGGATAAGCACACTCATGGGCTTATCGAGCCATTCCGCTGTTTCTTTATACAGGATGTTCATTTTGGGGCTATACCAGTCAAAGGCGGCATGCCGTGCCAATTGTACGGCCAGCATAATGCTGTAGGCGCGTGGGTATCGGGCATTTTCCGCGTGCAGGGCATCTTTGACTAAAGGCGGAAGATTCCAGCGATTGGCGATCTCTAGCGACAACTGGTCGAGGGTGAAGCCAAGCACAATATACTGTGCCTCTTCTGAGGCAATGTGATCCTCGGTACGCATTTTGTATATCTTGTCGAGTAGTTCAGGGGCATAAATCGACAGGACCATTTCACCGAGAAAATGCAGCAGGGTCGCCGCGGTGACTTCGTCCGGTAACATGTCACGCCTGGCCTTTGCCCAGGCGGTCGACTGGCGGGCGGCATGATAGGCTATTGAAAATGTCTTCAATACATGTTGCTGTGCCGGACCCTTCAATTTTTTTTCTACTGTCGGCAATGTGGCCGGCAGTCGTTTAAGTTTTTCAACACCCATCATCATCAGTGCCTGTTGTACCGAGGTGACCTCAGCGCGCATGCTGCTATGTGAACTGGTCGTACAGGTACGGACCACCTGGACGGTCAATCCAGGATCGGTCTCAACCAATCCAACCAGTTCATGTATCGGCACATCTGCATCGCAAAGCCTGGCCAGATTTTCGATGGTATGTTGCATAACCGGAATCGGGTTATCGCCAAGCCGGTCTATCCAGTTTTCCATGCTCTGCTGCATGAGCATTTCCTGTTTCTGATGAGTTTCAGGGTTACGCTTAAACGCAATTATCCACCTACTATCGGGATGGTTTTGTGGCTAATAGGTTACATGGATAAATAGCGGATATTTATAGAAGAATCTTGAATGGGATAATAGAGTTTTAACAATCGTAAAACATTTGACTGCTCGATTTAAGTTTTCATATCAACAGGACGATAAGGGCATATATACATATAGACAGGCTATTCGTGTGTTGAGGGTTAAGACCACAAAATGAAATTTCTTCTCGGTATCATAATGGTTTTGGGTTCCGTGATCGGTGGCTATGTGCTGTCACACGGTAAACTGGCCAGCCTGTTCCAACCCTTCGAGTTGTTGATCATCGGTGGTGGTGCCTTCGGGGCATTTATCGGCGCCAATCCGGGCAATGTCATCAAAGACGTAATGCGCGGAACCTTTGGACTATTAAAAGGCAGTAAATTTAACAAGAAAATTTACATGGACTTATTGACCTTGTTATATCTGTTGTTTGCCAAGGCGCGCAAGGAAGGTTTGATGTCGCTGGAAAGCGATATCGAAGAGCCACACGTCAGTGAAATATTCAAGGCCTATCCCGCGATTCGGAATAATCATCACGCCATGGAATTTATTACCGATTATTTACGCCTGATGGTGGGCGGTAATATGAATGCCTTTGAGCTGGAAAATCTCATGGATCTGGAACTGGAGACGCATCACCATGCCGCCGAGGCCCCTTCCGCGGCGGTACAGGTGATGGCCGATGGTCTGCCTGCCTTTGGTATCGTGGCGGCGGTGATGGGGGTGGTGATCACCATGGGATTCATCAGTGAGCCGCCGGAAGTGCTGGGTGGACATATCGGTGCGGCCCTGGTCGGTACCTTCCTGGGGGTATTACTGGCCTATGGATTTGCTGCGCCGATCGCCAATGCATTGAAAAGTCGGGCGGAGGAAGAATCGGCCTTTTTGATGTGCGCCAAGGCCTGCATCATGAGTACCCTCAACGGCTATACCCCGCAAATCGCCGTTGAGTTCGGCCGCAAGGCCATTACACCGCATCTGCGGCCCGGCTTTCTGGAACTGGAAGAACATGTCAAGGCGGCGGGCAAGAAGGGTGGTTAATCACGCCATCGCCTGAACAACGCCATGCCGACCGATAAAAAACAGCCCATCGTCGTTAAAAAGATCAAGAAGGCCGCCCATGGTCATCATGGTGGGGCCTGGAAGGTCGCCTATGCTGATTTCGTGACGGCCATGATGGCGTTCTTTTTATTACTCTGGTTGCTGTCACAAACCGAACAGGTCAAGCGCGAAGGTATTTCCGAGTTTTTCAAAAATCCGACAGGGATACAGGGGCCGGGTGGCGCCAGCACCAGCATGATCAAGCTGGGAGGGGCGTTGGAGATCGCCAAGGGTGAGCAGAAAAAGAAACAGCCCGAAGAGGTCAAAACCAAGGTTGTCGTCAAGAAGAATGAGGACAAGAAGCGCCTCGATGATCTGCTGGTGGAACTAAAGAAGGCGGTGGATAAGAGTCAGGCGCTCAAACCCTTCAAGGATCAACTGTTGCTGGATATTACGCCACAGGGCCTGCGGATTCAGATCGTCGATAAAAAGAATCGCCCGATGTTTGCCCTCGGCGGCACCCAGCTTAAAGGCTATACGAAAAACATCCTGCATGATCTGGCCAAGGTGATCAATACGGTACCTAATAGTATCGCGATCAGTGGTCATACTGATGACAAGCCCTTTCCGAAGGATTTTTATCGCGAGTATTATGATGAAGATTAT
>JAHEDB010000386.1 GCA_024641465.1 Chromatiales bacterium
CGGGTCTTCCAGTTGAGATGGGCGGCCTTGGCGGCGGACAGATCCAGTTCATTTTTTGCGCCCAGGGCAAAGCGGCCAACGGCCTGTTGCACACGCATCGAGATATCGGCCAGCTTGACGCTGGTCTCGCGGGACTGTCGCGCATCCTGCGTGGTTTGCTCGGACAGGCCACTGATGTTGACGATATTGCGGTCGATCTCGGTCGCGACATTGCTTTGTTCTTCGGCGGCGGTAGCGATCTGAGCATTCATGTTGTTGATGGTCTCGACCGCCTCGAGGATCTTGTTGAGTGAAGTCAGGGTGGTGGCCACCTGTTCTGAACCCTGTTTGCCGGTCTCCGAGGCGTGTCCCATTACCTCCACCACGTCTTGCACGCCACCTTGCAGACGGCCGATCATCTCTTCAATCTCGCGGGTCGATTGCTGGGTGCGACTGGCGAGGGTGCGCACCTCATCGGCCACCACGGCAAAACCGCGGCCGGCTTCACCGGCTCGGGCCGCCTCGATGGCGGCGTTCAGCGCCAGCAGGTTGGTCTGGTCGGCGATGTTCTTGATCACATCCAGCACCACGCCGATGTTCTGGCTTTCATCTTGCAACTTGCTCACCACGGTCACGGCCTGCTGAATCTTTTCCACCAGTTGTCCGATATCCACCCGGGTCTGTTCGGCCACGGCCACGCCTTCTTTGGCGGCGTCGTGACTGTACTGAGCGGCGGTGGACGCCTCGGTGGCATTGCGCGCCACCTCCTGCACCGTGGCACTCATTTCGTTCATCGCGGTGGCGACCAGTTCGGTCTCGGTCTGCTGGCGCGAAGTGTTGGCCTCGGTGCGTTCGGTCAGTTCCGACATGCGCGCCGCCGTGCCGGCCAGTTCATTGGCGGTCCCGGCAAACTCGGTCATGCCGTCTCCGAGATGGCTGATGATCCGATTGACGCTTTCCACCAGGCCGATGACGGTTTCATCGCCCTTGATGCTAGCGACCCGTTCGATTCGGGTCTGTCCCTTGGACATATTCTGTAGCTGATCAGCCAGTTGCCGGTAGGGACTGCCATGCCAGTGACCGGCCAGCCAGCCGAACACCACCGCCAGAAGCACCGCAACCCCCATGCTCACCACCAGCGCCATCGCACCCTGCAGACCAAGCGTCATTGACACCAGATGCGCCGACACAACGGCGAGCAATACGATGATGAGATTGGTCAGCATGCATTTTGTCTGTAATTTATTGCCCATGAAACACCCTTCAAGTCAGTACAGTTCTTTTGAGGCCAAAACATATATAGAGAATGGTTATATCGGCAGTATTCTTAGTGGCTTGAGCCCAGTAACAAAAATCCTTGAAAGAGGTAGAACCACCGATGAGTCGATCAGTTAAATGACCCTAGTCAAGCACAGGTATTAAAGTGTTAAATTTTATGGCCGATAGCCCTTATGTCGTACCACCAATGCCTGTTCGCCGCAACATCGCGGACCCATCAGAACGACTTGATGTGAAAAATGAAAAATAAGGACATCATCCCAAACCGCCAAGAAAAGCTCATGCGTGAGCAGGACTTTATCGTCTCCCGGACCGACCCCAAGGGCCGCATCACTTATGGCAACCGGATCTTTATCGAGTTTTCCGGTTACTCGGAACAAGAGCTATTAGGCACACAGCACAATATTATCCGCCATCCGGACATGCCGCGCGCGGTCTTCCAGCTGTTGTGGGATACCATTGCACAGGGCAAGGAGGTCTTTGCCTTTGTCAAAAACCTGGCCAAGGACGGATCCTTTTATTGGGTCTATGCCAACGTCACCGCTGACTATGATGGGCAGGGCAACATCACCGGCTATTTCTCCGTGCGCCGCAAACCCAACCCCGAGGCCGTCAAGGCCATCACCCCGCTATATACGCAAATGCTGGCCGAGGAACAAAAAGTCGGACCGAAACAGGCCATTGCGGCCTCCAGCAAGCTGCTAACCGATTTTCTAAATGAGAAGGGCCTGAGTTATGAAGAACTCGTCATTAAACTCCAGGGTTAGCCGACTGGTCATCGCCTACTCACTGTTGCTGTGCATCACAGCGATCTACATCGGCCTGCATTTTCAGTTTGATTTTATACTGATAGCCCTGGGTGGCATCGCCATCGGCCTCACGCTGTATGCAGTACGCACTATCGCATGTACACGCGGGGCAGATACCTGTCTGGACAAGATCCATTATGTCACCGCAGAAATGAGCGCCGGTCGTTTTCACAACCGGATCACCCACATCCACAGCAATGACGTCATTGGCGAAATTGCCTGGGATATCAATGATACCCTGGATCAACTGGAAAGCTATTTCAGGGAGATCGACACCTCATTCCGCTATGTCAGCGATGGCAAATCATTTCGCCACCCACAAACAATTGGCATGCATGGTTTGCTGATACATTCGGTTGACGAGGTCAACACCGCACTACAGGCCATCACCGAAGTACTTAAGAATGCCCATAAGACGGCCACGCTCAACACACTCAGTCAACTAAACTCCACCAACCTGTTGAACAACCTGAAACTAAACCAGCAAGACCTGAGCAACGTCAATAATGAAATGGCGGCCGTGCAAAATATCTCCGGCAGCACAGCCGACATGGCACTGCAAAGCAAACAGGCCATTGGTCAGGTCATCCATGATCTCGGCAAGATTAACGGCATGGTCAATCACATGGATGAGGCCTTCCAGCAACTCAATGAACACAGTGTGCGGGTCACTAAGGCCATCAAAGATATTATTGAGATCACCGATCAGACCAACCTGCTGGCCTTGAATGCCGCCATTGAAGCGGCCCGGGCGGGGGAACACGGTCGAGGTTTCGCGGTGGTGGCCGATGAAGTCCGCGCCCTGGCCAACCACACCAAGGAAGTCACCCAGGAGATCACCCCGGCCATCCAGGCCTTTAGCACTGAGGCGGAGCGAATGATGACTGATTCGGTGGCCATGAAACAAATGACCAATGAATCGAGCAAGACCGTGACCAATTTTGAAGAAAACTTTTCTGAGTTTGCCTTTTCATCACAGCGCGCCCTCGAAAGCCTGACCTATGCCCTGGATCTGAGTTTTGCCTCGCTGGTGAAAATGGATCACATCATCTATAAACAGAATGCCTATCGTTGCCT
>JAHEDB010000029.1:0-9429 GCA_024641465.1 Chromatiales bacterium
AAACGTCCGACACGGAACACCAGTTGGGTAAAGGAGATGGGTTTGACCTTGCGTATTTCCTTGATCCGCGGTAGCAGCAAAGTCACCATGGTCATGCGCAGGATGAAGGATAGCAGGAAGATGCCGTACAGACTGCTTAGCAGATGAAACTCAAAACCAAACAGGATGAAATCTTTTGGCAGGTGCATGCCCAGATAACCTCCCAGCATCGCGCCGATGAATACCCCGATGCTGACGAAGACGTTGTGGATGGCCATGTAGGTGGCGCGTTTGTTTGACGCTAGCAGGTCGTAGATAAAATTCATCGCACTGAGGTTAAAGCCGGCCCACACGGCGCCACTGAATGCCTGAGCCAGGATCAGATAATAAAAATTACTGGAAAAAACCCACAGCAGGGGCACGAAGGGGATCAACATACCGCAGGACAACAATATGACGCGATTGCCGAATCGGTCGGCAATGAAGCCCCAGCGGTTGAGTGTCAGCACCTGCATTAATACCGTGGCGGCCATGCAGCTCATCAATTGGACATAACTGAAATGCAGGTCACGCAGCATGTATACCGAGAAAAAGGGCGAGGCGGTGGCCACGCCCAGTTGCAAGAGGGTAAAGAAGAGTGAGAAGCGGGCAAACTGCGACTGACGCAGGGTGCTCCACCATTTGCGGCTGATAGGAACCTCAACGCTGGCGACATGACCGGTGGGGTCGTGCATGTGGGTCAGGTAGTAGACCGAGACCATTCTGGAAATAAACGCGATGGCAAACAACAACAGAAAACCGGTCATGGTTTCGGTGCTTCGGTCAAAAAATTGCAGGATCAGGCCACCGCCGATCATCGCGGTAAAGGAGGTCATGCTACAGACGCGGTTGCGCATGGCAAAATAGCGGCCACGGCGTTTTTCCGAAACCAGATCCCCCATCAGGCTGGCCCATTGGGGCTGAATAAGATTACCTAATATATAGTATAGGGTGACGCAACCGATCAGCAGGCTGACGGCATACTCCGGGAACAAGAGGGGCAGGAACGCCATCGGGAACCAGACCAGGCCTTGCAGAAAGGCGCCGGTAAGGATAATGCCGCGCCGGTGGCCGGTCTTATGACCAAGCCAGGCCGAGAACAGCTGTGCGAAGGAGGCCAGCAAAGCCGGCACCGACGATAAAAAGCCGATCTGCGCGGTGCTGGCCTTCAAAAATATCGCAAAGGGTGACAGGTAGCTTTCACCGGCGCCGGCCATTACCGAAAAGGCGGCGCCATCGCGCACTGAATTTTTTAAGGTACAGGCAACGGCTGGATCACGGGCATATCGAGTCGACAAAATGCTCTCTTATTGTCAATGTTATAATGATTACTGGATAGTTATATTGTTCGGCAGCTCACGACAAAACATGAATCTTGTTATGCGGTGTATTTGCCGCGACACCAACCGGACCTGGGAATTTTACTCCGGCCCGGATCCCACTTCCAATGACAGGTATCACTATTCCGGTGTTTGCCCTGGGGTGCACTTTTTTGGCACCACAGTCGAGCAGGCCAAAAACTGAGAAATACCGGTAGATTGGCGTGCCCAATGCCTTTGCGTATTGTAACATATTGAAATTAATGTATTATTTATGTGTGGGTCGCACAGAAGTGAGCAACTTTGGCCAAACTGACGGCAAAAAGTTCCCCAAGCAGCCGTCCGATCAATCAATTATTTATAAAGAGTGAATATTTTAAAAAACAGTTATACTAAACCGATGGATTTTACCTTAGAAAACGACGAGATGAAAAAGGTCAATAAGTCACACAAGCTTGATAATGTCTGTTATGACATCCGCGGTCCGGTGTTGCGCGAGGCGCGCAAGATGGAAGAGGAAGGACACAAGATATTAAAACTCAATCTGGGTAATCCGGCGCCATTTGGTTTTGATGCGCCGGAAGAGATCGTCCAGGACATGATCCATTATGTGCCTGTCTCCCAGGGATACAGTGATTCGAAGGGGATATTCTCCGGTCGCAAGGCAGTGATGCAGTACTGTCAGCAAAAAAATATCCGCAACGTGGAGATCGATGATATCTATCTCGGCAATGGCGTCAGTGAGCTGATTGTCATGTCGATGCAGGCCCTGCTCAATAATGGTGATGAGATCCTGATCCCCGCACCGGATTACCCTTTGTGGACCGCTTCAGTCAGCCTCGGCGGTGGCAAGCCCGTGCACTATATCTGTGATGAGCAGGCCGAATGGCAACCGGACCTGGCCGATATCGAAAGCAAGATCACAAAGAATACGCGCGGCATTGTGGTGATTAATCCCAATAATCCCACCGGCGCCGTCTACTCAAAGGAATTACTCGAGTCCATCGTCGAGCTGGCGCGTAAACATGATCTGATCGTCTTCTCTGATGAGATCTACGACAAGATTGTTTATGATGAAATCGAACATATCGCGACTGCCTCTCTATCAAATGATGTCCTGTTTATTACCTTTAACGGCCTGTCGAAGGCGTACCGCGTCGCCGGGTTCCGCGCTGGCTGGATGATCATCAGCGGTGCTAAACATGCTGCAAAGGATTATCTCGAAGGGCTGGAACTACTGGCATCGATGCGTCTGTGTTCGAATGTCCCCGGCCAGCACGCCATTCAAACCGCGCTGGGCGGTTATCAGAGCATTAACGATCTGATTGCCCCGACCGGCAGGTTATACAAGCAGCGCGACCTGGCGCATAAACTGATTTCCGAGATCCCGGGTGTCAGTTGTGTCAAACCGAAAGGCGCCATGTATCTGTTTGCCAGACTGGACCCGGCCGTGTATCCCATAACGGATGATGAAAAGCTGGTGCTGGACCTTCTGTTACAGGAAAAGATCCTCATCGTGCAGGGCTCGGCCTTTAACTGGCCCGGCACGGACCACTATCGATTCGTGTTTTTACCCAGAGAGGATGAACTTGAATCGGCGATTGGCCGGTTTGCGCATTTTCTCTCCGGCTACAAACAATAGCTCTCGCTACACATTAACCCGAACAGTTGTTCGGGTTAATTTTTTACTCTCGGAATCTCTGAATTATAGGTATATGTAGGGTGCGCCCTGCGCACCGATAGATGAAATGGTGCGTGGGACGCACCCTACGGTATAGTGTTCAGTCCTTTTCTAATTTATGCCCTCAAATACCTCCCACACATAAAGTCGCACACCATTATCAAAGTATGTGATTGTCGTTCTTCGGCTTCACAATTTCTTCTTGTAATCGTTATAAAACCGCAACAACCCCAATCTTATACTCCCTGACCAGGCATTGTAATTGCACAGACTGTGCACTGACCACGACTAATCAACTCAACAAGGAAGGATCATGAGACATAAATCAATCCGTCGTTTACCCGCTATTGCACTGCTTACCGCATTGTGTGTTGTCGCAATACCCGGCTATGGGGCAAGCGACCTGTTCATTTCAGAGTATGTCGAAGGCAGCAGTTACAATAAAGCGATTGAAATTTTTAATAGTACGGGTCAAAGCATCGACCTGACAACGTATCAGTTGCAATACTATTATAATGGGGCGACCACGGCGGGCCGGACGATTACCTTAAGTGGCACACTGGCCGACGGTGATGTGTATGTCCTTGCCGAAGATGCCGCCGACCCGGCCCTGCGTGATCAGGCCGATTTTCTTGATACCAGTATCTCCTGGTATAACGGTGACGATGCAATCGTCTTGCTGCACAACGGCATCGTGATTGATGCCATCGGACAAGTCGGTTTTGACCCAGGCAGCCAGTGGGGCAGCGGCGATACCGGCACGCAGAATCACACCCTGCGGCGTATTGTCTGCGAAGGCGATAGCGACGCCTATGATGTTTTTGACCCTGCGTTGCAATGGCAGGGTTATCCGCAGGATACCTTCGACGGCATCGGTTCACACACCTGTAACAGCGAACCACCACCTGCCCCGGCCAATGTATTTATCCATGACATACAGGGTAGCGGCGCCGGCAGTCCGCTGGTCGGGCAAACTGTTGCCGTCGATGCCATTGTGATTGCCGATTTTCAGGGCAGCAACCGGCTGAGCGGTTTTTTTATTCAGGAAGAAGACGCGGACAGCGATGGTGATCCCCTGACATCGGAAGGGCTGTTTGTTTATAACGGCATTGCCGTCGTTGATGTCAGTGTCGGGGATCGGGTCAAGGTCACCGGTACCGTCAGTGAATACCATAACCTCACGGAACTGAGCAATGTCACGGTGGAGGTTCTCAGTCAAGCCAATCCCTTGCCGATGCTTAGCAACATTCAATTGCCCGTGGTTGATGCGCAATACCTGGAACGTTATGAAGGCATGCGGGTGTATATGCCTCAGGTCCTGACCGTCACGGAAAACTATGACCTCGGCCGTTATGGCGAGGTGTGGTTGTCATCCGCTGGTCGTCTGATGACACCGACGGCGGTTGCCACGCCGGGGACTGCCGCCGTGGCGCAGCAGGCCGGCAACGATCTCAACCGTATCTTGCTGGATGATTTCAGTAGTGCGCAGAACCCTGAGCCGATCATCTATCCCGCCCCGCAACTCACGGCGCTTAATTCCCTGCGCAGTGGCGACAGTGTGACGGGGGTGACTGGTGTGTTGAGTTACGGCTTCGGCGCCTACCTGTTGCAACCCACGCAAATGCCCGACTTTGTAGCGGATAACGCCCGTACTCCCAAACCGCAATCGATCTCCGGTCGTTTGAAAGTGGCCAGCTTCAATGTCCTGAATTACTTTAACGGAGACGGGCAGGGCGGTGGCTTCCCCACCGCGCGCGGCGCCGATACGCAGGAAGAGTTTGACCGTCAGCGCAGCAAGATCATTGCTGCGATCACCGCCATGCAGGCGGACATCATCGGCCTGATGGAGATCGAAAACGACGGTTACGGCGTCGACAGTGCGATTGCCGATCTGGTCAACGGCCTGAATGCCGTTGCCCCTGTTGGCACAGGTTACGCCTTCATCAATCCCGGCGTCAGTCAGATCGGTACCGACCAGATTAGCGTCGGCATTATTTATCGCAGCCAAACCGTGCAGCCGATGGGACCTGTCGCGATCCTCGACAGCTCGGTCGATGCGCGGTTCATCGACACCAAAAACCGGCCAACCCTGGCGCAGACCTTCAAAGAGGTGAGCAGCGATGCTCTACTGACGGTCGCGGTGAACCATCTAAAGTCAAAAGGTTCGGATTGTAATAGTCTCAATGATCCGGATATCGGTGATGGCCAGGGCAATTGCAATCTCACCCGCACGGCAGCCGCACAGGCGCTGGTCGACTGGCTGGCGACCGATCCCACCGCCAGCGGCGACAGTGACTTTTTGATCATCGGTGATCTGAACGCCTATGCAAAGGAAGACCCCGTGAGCGCGATTAAGGCGGGCGGCTATACCGATCTGATTGACCGTTATATCGGCGCTGCACAGGCCTATTCGTATGTCTTCGCGGGACAGTCCGGTTATCTTGATCATGCCCTGGCGTCTGGCACACTGGCCCGGCAGGTTCGGGGTATTACTGAGTGGCACATCAATGCCGATGAACCCCATGTGCTGGATTACAATACAGAATACAAATCCGTAAACCAGATTAGCGACCTGTATAATACCGATCCCTATCGCGCCTCGGATCACGACCCGGTGATTATCGGCCTGGACCTGAGTCCGCCACCGCCTAAAAGTGTGCATGTCAGCGACCTGGATGTACACACGGAATCGAAACATCACGCGAAACACCGATGGCTCACCAGCGTGATCATTCAGGTGCAGGATGACCGGGGCGGTCGTGTCGCCGGTGTGGAGATTGCAGGCAGTTTGGTTGGAAAACATCGGTCGCAGGCTACTGCCTGTGTCACCGATGCGCTGGGCACATGCAGTGTGCCGTTACCGACTCGAATCAAAGGTTTGCCACGTGAATTTACGGTCACCAACTTATCACACACCAGCCTGAGTTATGATCCGATATCAAACAGTGATGTGGATGGTGACAGTGATGGCACAACCATCAAACTGGACAAGGAGCTAAAACACGGCTGGCGGCCTAGGTTAAAAAACCATGCTGATTCAGGTAGTGATGAAAAAGAGGTGGACTGGGAGAACTAAGACTGGCCAAGATTGATTGTTACCGCCAGTTATTTATATAATCAAAAAAGTGTTATAGAAGTGTTTTAAATACTGACACAGTATTTATTCTATAATATTAATGTCAATTTACTTTCATTCTAATGAAATATACGACAGTTAGTATTGTGGATGAATCGCATTGCACCAAATTCATCATCAATTAGGAGATTGTAAATGCACCAATTTAGCAAAAAAGTAATTTTTACAAGTGTGTTGCTTGCCTGCGGACATACTGCATTGGCGGGAACCGATGTCTTTTTTAACCCCCTGACTGAGTCTGCGGCGGTTGCCCAGACACCCAATCATGTGAATGAGTTAAACTCACCCTGGCAGGTGCCGGCCGGTGTCAGCTATAGAAATCTGACCAGTTTGCATGAGATTGAGGCCGATGCCACGCAATCGACAGTACGCGTACCGGGCCTTGGTAGCGTTGCTTCAATGACCGACATGAGTGCCTTTGATCCCAGCGGTCGCTATATCTTCCTGCCGCATGAAACCCAATATGGCGCCGGTCTGACCCGGTATGACATGAAAACCGATAAAGCCATCAATTTATTCAAAGGTGATATGAATGGAGCGAAGGGTAACTGGGGCAGTGATTTTGGTGCTTTGGATCCAGCAACCTGGACTCCTATGAATACCCTGCTGGTAGGTGAAGAATGGTCAGGCCAGGGCCGATTGTTTGAAGTCATGAACCCAATGGCGGATGTCGAAGCCGGTGAGGCGGTTATCGTCAAGGAACTGAACAGTGTCCCCAATGTGTCACATGAAGGCCTGCGCTTCAACCATGACGGTACGGCACTGTATTTCGTCGATGAAGATCGATCCGGATCTATTTACAAATTTGTTCCTAAAGTGAAGGGCGATTACAGCAAAGGTCAATCCTTTGTCCTGTCGGTCGAAAACTATAAAGGCGATCCTGCAGCCCAGGCAGGGAAGTACCCAAACAACAATCCTGTCGAGCGTAGCGGTCCGGCGACATGGGTACCGATGACTGACATTAATGGCGTAGCACTTACCTCAGCCAATCCGTTTGATAACGATACCCGTGGCGGTCGTGCAGCAGCCGATGAACTGAAAGGCACGCCATACCGTCGTCCGGAAGATGTGGAAGTTGGCTATTTGAAAAATGGCCATGAAGTACTGTACTTCACTGCAACTGAGGAACTTGGGGTTTACTCCGTAGAGGAGCTGGGTAATGGCAAGGCGATGGTCCGTCTGGCCGCGGATGAAAGCACGGTTAAAAATCTTGGTTATGCTCCGACCAGCGGTCATGTTACTTCACCTGACAACCTGGCACAGGATGCCCTTGGCAATATCTACATCGTCGAAGACTGGCCAAATGATGATGTCAAAGGGGGAGATATCTGGTTCCTGCGTGATACCGATGGTGATGGCGTTGCTGAGTCGCTCGATCACTTCATGAGCCTGCAAGTCAAGGGTGCGGAAAATACCGGTATGATCTTCAATCCGGCCAATCCGACTCAGTTCATCATCAATGTACAACATCCAGATAGCACGGCGGATCAAGCCAATGGGATGGGTGATTCGACATGGTTGATCGACCTGAAAGATGTTGTTGCGCCACCTTGCAGAAGGAAGGCTGAGCATAACGATGAAAGAGGTCATCAGACTGGCAAGATTAAAACCTGTAATGATAACGATGATGCCAATTTTATCAAAAGGCTGATAAAGGCTGGCAGATAATTATCAATGTCATAGATACGGCCTTAAAAGGTGTTAAATCCGATTTCCAGGTTCAATGAACATACTGACGAACTGGATAATCCCTGTAGGGTGCGTCCTACGCACCATTGAACTGTCGGTGCGCAAGGCACACCCTACTTTATAAAAAGAATCATGCCTGTCCGCGAGGAAAGGCATTTTTATATTGATAATACAATTAACCGAAATCGTTAAAACCCAAACCATCTCATTAACCGCAGTATTTCTGATGCAATAACGTTTTATATATTGGTAAACGAACTGGTTTATCAAGGTTAGTTTGCTAACATAATATTGAATTGCCTTTATTAAATATTCACTCATCGCCTTCCTGGTTCACGTAGGAGCAGGTTTTGAACAATGACAATAATGATATGTTTGAGCATCGAGATCCGCTTGACGCTCTGAATCGTCATATCCCATTAAGGGACAAGCTGGTATCAGCGCACTACGCGATGAATGAGTTGTATCCATTCGTCGCCCGTATTGCGACCGCCATATATGATCCTGAAACAAGAGTTCTAAAGACATTTATCCATAGTAGTGACGATGATTCGCGCCTCGATCATTATCAGACATTACTGGACAATGCTCCGTCTCTGCTTGAGATACTCAATACCGGTCGCCCGCGCGTGGTGAATGACATGCATCGACTGGATACGGGCGAGAATAACAGGACAGCCAAACTTGAGCGTAAAGGATATGCGGCCAGTTATACCTTGCCGATATTCAATGAAGGAGAGTTTGTTGGCTTTATTTTTTTTAACTCCTATGACACGGATGTTTTTACGGAAAAAGTCTTGCGTGAGCTGGATGTCTATGGCCATCTGGTGGCCTTGATGGTAATTTCTGAATTGTCATCGATTAATATTCTGACCGCGGCGATAAAGACCACCGGCAATATCACCCACCACCGTGATCCGGAAACAGGCAGCCATCTCGACAGGATGTCACGCTATAGTCGTATTATTGCCCTGACCCTGGCGGATAAGTACGACCTTGATGATGAGTATATCGAACACATATTCATGTTTTCGCCATTACACGACATCGGTAAAATAGCCATTCCCGATAAGATATTGCTTAAACCAGGCCCCCTGGATAGCGATGAAATGTCCGTCATGAAAACACATTCACGTAAGGGCAGGGAAATGCTTGATGATCTGGTGCAAAATTTCGGTCTTGGAAACCTGCAACATGTCGATGTGTTATTTAATATCGCTGAATATCACCATGAAGCCGTGAATGGTTCAGGATATCCGGATGGTAAATCGGCCAAGGAGATTCCTCTGGAAGCCAAGATTGTCGCCGTTGCGGATATTTTTGATGCACTGACCAGCAAGCGCCCATATAAAGAGGCGTGGACCAATGAACAGGCAATCGATATGCTAAAAAAACTTGCTGGAGAAAAGCTGGATCTGGATTGCGTCAATGCCTTGATCGAAAACCTGCAACAAGTCGAGGAAATTCAAAGGCATTTCACTGAGAATAATCTGGGTTGATATCCGGTATTGGCAAGTGATCTACCTGGAAAAGTGTGAAGGTTTTTCAATCTCATAAATGGCATCTGTGATCGTTTCCAGTTTACT
>JAHEDB010000029.1:9529-11721 GCA_024641465.1 Chromatiales bacterium
GATAAATTTACAAATTGTTTCATGGATGCATTCGCGACTGCCTTGATGTTCCAGCACTGCGATCTTTGCACCATTAAAATCTATTATATCGACTTGTCCTGTGTGTTTGCCGGTTTTCATGTAACGGGCCCTCTCGTTGTTCAGGAATTGATATTTTTCCTGCCAAGGTTGCCACTTTGGCGATTTTCTGAACTGGGAGGGGGTTTGACCAAATGCCTTTTTAAAGGCACGGGAAAACGATTCGGCTGTATCAAACCCTGCATTCATTGAAATATCAATGACCCGATAACGGCCCCGGAAAATGAGCTGATAGGCGGCGCGTTTTAGGCGAATCAATTGAATATACTTGAAAATGCTGATCCCGATATAATCAGAAAATTGCCGGTGGAAGTGGAATTTGGAAAAGTGGGCAACACGACTTAGTTCCTCAACGCAGGGATTATCAGCCAAATGGTCATGGATATAATCGACCACACGGTTCATCCGCACCTGATAGGCCTTAGCCCTTGCCTCATTCATTCGTTATTCACCTCAGCAGTTTCTATTGTGACAGTCCCGGGTTGCCTGATCCTGACTGAAATTGCTATTTTGACCTGTATGCCCTAAAGATTTAACCAGGCAAATATCATTCAATCTCGATAGAAAAATGGTGGGAGCTGATTTGTAGTTTTCGACTCAAATACAGGCGGTGGGCATCGTGGCGGTGGTGCCCGGAATCGAGGTGGAACTGGGCGCAGCCCTGATTTTTCGCCTCATTTAACAGCCAATCCAGCAGTGCGCTGCCGTAGCCGTGTTTCCTGGCGAAGCTGGCCGTAATCAGGTCATCTACATAGAAGGTTTTACCCCAGGCGAGAAACTCTGCAACCCGAAAACCAGCCGCCGCTACGATCTGGTCCTTATCTTCAATATATATTAAGGTGTAACCGTGATTGTGTATTTGCCGTTTTACTTGATATAGAAAATCTTCTGCCGAGAGATGTGGTCTTAATTCCGAAAAGACAGGGAAACATGCCTGAATTTGCGGGTCTGACTGTGCTAACTGAATATTCATTCTGTATCTTCTGTAATATTTATTGGGTATTGGTGTTCTTATCCGTCAAATACGGTCCTGACAATATCGGTTTAAGATCTGGAATTGTTATCAAACATTGAACATCTCCAGCTTTAGCAGTAGCGTCTGCATCACGTCATTGATCTTGCTGAATCTGGACGCATCGGACAATATAGACGCCTCGGTTTGCACGTAGCGTGATCCATCCAGTTCATCCCGACCATTTTCAATCAGGGCCTTTGCCGAATCCGGTGTGGTTTCCAGGTGGAATTGCAGGCCAACGATCCGATCATCAATACTGAAGGCCTGATTCCGGCAAGCCTCGCTCGAGGCCAATAAAACTGCACCCGCTGGTATATCAAAGGTATCGCCATGCCAGTGAAATACGCTCATGGATTCGGGAAACACCTTGCCGAACAGACTGGATTTTGATTCCGCAGTGCGCTTGACTGGGAACCAGCCAATTTCACGGTATCTGTTTTTACTGACCTTAGCGCCTAATACATCGGCAATGAGTTGTGCACCCAGGCAGATACCCAATACTATTTTTCCACTATCGATGGCCTGACGGATATATTTTTTTTCTTCGACCAGCCAGGGATGCACGGCCTCATCATAGACCCCCATCGGTCCACCCATCACGATCAGCCAGTCCAGGGTATCGAGCGGTGGAAGGGCCTGGCCGAGGTATAGATGCGTAGCGCTTAATTGATGTCCCTGTTCGAGCAGATAGGGCTCCATGCTGCCAAGGTCCTCGAAAGGAACATGTTGTAGATGGTGTATACGCAAAATTTTCTCCAATGGGTTCGTGATAGAAAATTGTACTTGCTCTGAACGTCCAGCAACAACCTGGAATCGTCTCCCCCGCACGAATAGCACATAGCGGTTTTATTGGAGACAAGAGTATGCACCATTAAGAAGCATTAACAAATTCTAATAAACGATTACGATCAGAGTTGGTGCGTAGAAGGCGACTCATCGGCCAGGCCATATCTGGGGTATGGGTTGATGCATCAAGAAAAACAATAAGATACAAGATTTTTGTTGAATTGGCATGTTACCTGCTATTAGATAACTCGAAGCGAAAGAGACTTTTTGCTGAAAGATTTAACGGTATTCTCACTCCAATGGCGGATTGTGT
>JAHEDB010000387.1 GCA_024641465.1 Chromatiales bacterium
GAAATACCAGGAGCTTTATCGAAAGGTCCTGCCGCAGGTCAAGGCCAATCCCTTCGGCACCCACTATGTCAAACGGGAAGACGGCCTTGAGGTAGTGGCCATGTCACCCATTACCTACCGTGATTCACCATTGGGCACATTTATTGTCTCCCGCGACCTGACCCAGTCATGGCTGGACCAGCACCACAAAAATACCGGCATCATCGCCTTTTTTGAACAGGGTGGCGTGATCATTTCCAGTTCCATGCCGACACTCAACGGCCTTGTGTTTGATACCCACGGCGACACGATTGAGTTGGACCAGGAGACCTTCCATATCAAACAACTGGTCTTGAAAGAGACAAATGCCGATCTTCCCAGTCTGTGGTTTGCCCTTTCCAATACCGCCATGACCCAACGCCTGCACGAACAGCGTCAAACCACCCTCATCACCTTTGGCATCGGTATCATCGCCATCATGGTCCTTGGCCTGCTGCTGATTCGAAATTTTTCCAAACCCCTGACGCAGTTAATGCATCTGACCAAGGAGATCGCCGGCGGCAATCTGCCGGTGATCAGCAAGTCCATTGCCAAGAATGAAGTCGCGGTGCTGGCCAATCATTTTGCCGACATGGTCAAGGCCCTGAAGGAGAAACAGGACGAGATCGAGCGCGTCCACGCTACACTGGAAAGATCGGCCATCACCGACATGCTCACCGGTCTCTACAACCGTCGTTATCTACAGGTGGTATTTCCCAAACTGGTGGCCCAGGCGCAACGCGACAACCACCAGATTGCCGCCATCCTCATCGATATCGATTACTTTAAAAAGATCAACGATACCTATGGCCACATCACCGGCGATATGTGTCTGGCGTATTTCTCGGATGAGTTGAAGAAATATTCCCGCGCCAACGATTTCCTGTTTCGCATCGGCGGTGAGGAGTTTCTGGTGTTATCCATTACCGAGGACCTCGGGGGTATTTGCCAGTTCGCGGAAAAGCTGCGCCAGGCCATCGAGACCACCCCGGTCAGGTATGACAATAAAACCATTCCCCTGACAATCAGCTGCGGAATCTCCATCTCTACACCCACCGAAGCCAATCAAGGGGCCATCACCCAGATGCTGTCCCTCGCCGACAAGGCCATGTACAAGGCGAAGGAAACCGGCCGCAATCGGGTTTGCCTGGCACCGGGAATCGACGATACAAAGAAATTACATCAGGTCTGACCTTAATCAGACCGGGTCTGGTGCAGGATTCCAGCCGGTTTCACCATGCCCGGGGGGAGGTTTTCCGATACAATGACAGGGTAGTGATTTATCACGCGTACTTTGTAAGGAATTAAACATGGCGATACAGAATGAGCTGACGAAAGAAGAACAGATCCTGCAGATGATGAAAAGAGTCCTGACCGATATCGCAAAAGACACCTTTACCCGCCCCGGCCTGAAGCACCCCCTGTCTGACAATACGATCCACGGCATCCGTGACTGCCTGGCCCTGATTACCGCGCGTGAGGTGGAGCTGTCGGAGGAACATGGCCGCCCCATGACACAACGCCCGCGTTTTGTCGATGAGCCGCAAACCAGTGTGGTGGTGTCGCTCGATAGCCTCAGACCGGGCAAGAAAGAGGACTAATGTCCCGATGCCATCCCTGAAAGAGGTCATTTCAGCCAAGAAGGCCGCCCTCGCCGAAGCCATCGAATCCCCGTTGCAGGTCCTTGCCGAGTTACTGCCTGCGCTTTGGCAGGATGTCGGGGCCACCGACCAGCTGTTGGCCGAACAGAAAAGAACGGTCCCCTACTGTCAGCTGCTGTACACCATCGACGTCAACGGCCGGCAGCTCTCCTCCAATATCACCCACGAGGGCATCGATGATGCCTGGCAGGGCCAGGACCTGTCGCAGCGCCCCTTTTTCAATACCTCGCTGCCCTATCGGGGGATGATCCTGTCGCGGGCCTATCGCAGTGACCGCAGCCTGCAATCCTGTATCACCGCCCTCCACGCCGTATCACGTGATGAGCAGTTAGTGGGGTTTCTGGCCGCCGATTTTAATATCAACGACCTGCCGGACAGTCAGCTGACCGCCGTACTGAGCAAAAAGTGGCAACAGTTCCGCGGTGACCCGGCGGTGCGCAGCACCCTGTTCATGCAGAAACGGGTCCCCAGCCAGATGGATCAGCACCTCAATGAGATCAATGTCCTGCTCGACAACCTGATGGGCCAACACGGGGTCTTCCACTGCAAAATCCACTATGCCAGTGGCCGGTGCAGCCTGTGGCTGTATGATGACCCCTATCACTATCGAATTCACAGCATCGAGGAGATCATCAACCCGGAGATCTGCCTGGCCTATCCGCAACGGGAATACCCGGCCAATGCCCTGGTTTCACAGGAGCAGATCCTGCTGGTGCTCGAGCAAATGAAAAACCTGCGCTTTGTCGATGACACCATCTATCTCCGCTCCGCCTCGCTCAATGTCATGAATGGCATGGTCGGCCTGACCTTCTCCTGTGATGGTTCCCACTACATTTCGGCCGATGAATTTCTTGGCCAGAATGCGTCCTTCTGGTTTGGAAACGAAGCAAAAGTATTGGCGTGACCCTCACAATTACGGTACTGTCTGTACAAAACCTGTGCAGTTCTGACAACTCCATACAATAATAATCAACCTTGATGTATATCTGGGTTAAACAATGAATCGTATCCCTCAGCAGGGATACAAGCCGACCTGTGGACATGGACATGCAACCAGCAAAACAGTATTTCTACAGTCTGCGTATCCGTTACGCGGGCATTGCCGTGCTGTTTGCCCTGATTATCCTGGCCAGTGCCAGCCTCGCCTATCAGACCCTCAGTTCTGCACGTAACAGCACCACCGACAGCATCGCTAACCGTCAGCAAATGCAGCAACGGACACGCCAGATCCGTGACGCCATCTGGCAGGCCCACGAGTCCCTGCAACTGTTCCTGTTTAATCCGTATAACGATGTCTATCAGGTGAAGATTCATACCGCCCTCAACCAGGCCATCGACCATTCCGAAGGCTTGCTGGAGCACAACTGGCAGATGGCCGGCGACCCGCTGGACAGCATCAAGGAACTGAAAGCCCTGTTGATAAAATTCGACACCACGGTCAACAAACTGATCC
>JAHEDB010000388.1 GCA_024641465.1 Chromatiales bacterium
CTGTTGCCGCCTCGCTGGTCGGCAGCGCTTTCCCGGCCACGCTGCTGGCCGATAATAAATGCGATCTGGTGTTACCTGATAACAAGCAAGCACTCACCCCGTTAGAATCTATCAGCCACTACAATAATTATTACGAGTTCTCCACCAACAAACGCGTCGTGTTCGAACTCGCCAAGGCCCTGACGCTGCGGCCCTGGTCACTCACTATTGAAGGTGAGGTGGAAAAACCGTTGACCATCGATATTGAAGAGCTGTTACACGACTATCCGCAACAAGAACGTATCTATCGCCTGCGCTGCGTCGAAGGCTGGGGTATGGTGATCCCCTGGCAGGGCATCCCCCTCTGCAAGCTTCTCAAACGCGCCGGGCTCACCAGTCGCGCCAGATATGTCGAGTTTGTCAGTCTGCATCGACCGGCGGAGATGATCGGTCAACGGCAAGGTTCCCTCGACTGGCCCTATCGCGAGGCGCTGCGCATCGACGAGGCCATGCACCCCCTCACCCTGCTGGTCACCGGCCTGTATGGCAAACCACTGCCCGCGCAGAATGGCGCACCGCTGCGACTCGCCGTGCCCTGGAAATATGGTTTCAAGAGCGCCAAGGCGATCACCCATATCCGTCTTACCGAGCAACAACCCACCACCAGCTGGACCCAGGCCGCCGCCTCGGAGTATGGGTTTTATGCCAACGTCAATCCGCAGGTGGCCCACCCGCGCTGGAGTCAGGCGCGTGAAAATCGCGTCGGCGAACTCACCAAGCACCCCACCCTGATGTTTAACGGTTATGCGCAACAGGTTGCGCAATTGTATAGCGGCATGGATCTAACTAAACATTTCTAAGGCATGTTGTCCCTAACGCTGCGACTACTGCATTATTATCAGACCATCTGGTGGAGCCTGTTTCTGTTATCACTCTTACCGGCGGTCATGCTGCTTTGGCATTACCAGTCTCAACAACTCGGTTCCAACCCACTGGAAAGCCTGCAACACACTACCGGCCGCTGGGCCTTGATCTTTTTGCTGCTTACCCTGACGATCACCCCCCTGCGCAAAATCCTCACCGCATATTGCATCTACGTTCATGTGCGTTTCGGCAAACGTCTGGAGGACTGGAACTGGATCATCCGCCTGCGGCGCATGCTGGGTCTGTATAGTTTTTTTTACGCCAGCCTGCATATGCTGCTCTACGTCCTGTTCGATCTGGCCATGCAGTGGTCATGGGCCATCGATGATATCCGCGAGAAACCCTATATTGTGCTGGGCGTCATAGCCTACCTCATGCTGATCCCCCTGGCGGTGACATCGATTGGAAAATTTTTTAAACTGATGGGCAAGGAAAAATGGCAACGCCTGCACAAGATCGTCTATCTGATCCTGATCATTGTCATCCTGCACACCTGGTGGCAAACCAAGGTCGGTGTCTATACCCCGTGGCCCTATACCATCGCCGCAGTCTTTCTGCTGGGCTTTCGCCTGCTTAACTGGCTGGGGATGCTGCGGCGCTATCGGCGGGATGATGGGATGGAAGTAACACCACGGGCATGATCCCGGATGATATAAAAAGGAATCCGGGAATACATACCCGTATTCCGCTGCGCTGCATACGGGCTACGGCTTTTTTAATTGCAGCGAAAGGGAATTGATGCAATAGCGCAGGCCCGTTGGTCGCGGGCCATCGGGGAAGACATGACCGAGGTGGGCGCCGCATTTTTTGCACAGTACCTCGACGCGGTGCATACCGTGGCTGTGATCGTGTTCTTCTGCCACGGCATCGGTCTGCAAGGGCTGATAAAAACTCGGCCAGCCGCTGCCGGAATCATATTTGGTGTCTGAGCTGAACAGGGGCTCACCACAACAGCGGCACACATAGGTGCCATCCTCTTTACAGTCGTAGTATTCGCCACTAAAGGCGCGCTCGGTGCCCTTCTGTCGGCAGACCTTAAACTGCTCATCCGTCAGCTCGGCCCGCCATTCGGTGTCGGTTTTGTTTATCTTGTCACTCATAAGCTCAACTATATATTAAAACCGCAACTCGATGGAGCGAAGATACGATCTATTCATCTTCTTACTGCTGTAGCAGCACCTCTTACAGTATATTTCCTGTTTAATCATAGGGTTAAAAAGTGCCTGTTGGGTCCGACTCAAGCAGGACAGCGGAACAACATGATACATTTGCCAGTCAGTAAAATAAGGGTAAAATGGCTGTCCTGATCAAGACCCGCCCGCCGGATTCGTGCCACGTTAGCAACAGCAAACTCCCGGCGATAGCGTGGCTCGCGCACCGCAGCAAGCGGGGTTCGAGGCACGATGAATTTAAACTAGTTACCTGGAGAAATATTATGTCGTTAAGATGGCTGGCAATGGTGTTATTGCTACCTGCTACCAATTCCTACTCGTTCGAGTTTCCGCTGGAAATCATTGAATATGTCAATAGCGCGAAAGTCACGGCGTTTATTAATGAGCGCGATATCGACAAGTCGGTAAGCTGGACGCCTTTCAAGAGCGCCCCGCCACTGACGATCGAGAATGTCACCAGCGCGATACAAAAATATATTGCCGGCAAACCAGAATATGCCAATGCGAAACTGGTGGAAATTGAATTACGGAGAATCCCCCACCATGAAGAACAATGGCACTACATGGTGAAAATGCAAACAAACATCAATAATGCACCGCATAATCACTATTTTGTCGTGCTGATGAACGGCAAGATTATTTCCGCACTGGTCCAGCCTGAATCCATCAAATAAATCCGTCTGCCGCCCGCTCGCTGAGGCACGCTAGAAAGACAACGGGCCGGTGGCAAAATACAAGGTTTGTGTTTTGCCAGCGGCCCTTTTTTACAGCCCGCCGTACTCTATTACTGCCCGGCCATTTCCAGATCATCCTGCACGGCCTTGAGCCCGGCCTGTGCACATTTCTCGTCGGTCTTGCCGGACGGTGCACCACTCACCCCGATCCCGCCGAGGATGTTGCCGCCGATATTGATCGGTATACCACCCGCCGCAACAATCAGACCATCCATTTTCGCTACCTGATACGGTTTGGTAAACCGGTCTTCCAGTTGCGACAGGGGGGAATTGAAGGCCATCGCGGTATGCGCCTTTTGCTGGCTGATCG
>JAHEDB010000030.1 GCA_024641465.1 Chromatiales bacterium
ATCGGATCGGTCAGGGTAAGGACAACGTGCGGCAGTTCCTCAAGGACAACCCGGCCATGTCGGCCGACATCGAGGCGCAGATCCGCGCCCAGCTGTTGCCCAATGCCAGTATCCTGGCCAGTCGGGAAGACAGCAAAGAGGATTTGGCCGAGGTTGACGCCTGAAGCACGGTTCCTTGAGTGGGTGTGAGCAAGGAAATCCGCATTGCCGCCATGAACCTGTTGGCGCGGCGCGAGCACAGCCAACAGGAGATGCAACGCAAGCTGGTCAATAAGGGCTTTGAGCCGGGGGAGCTTGCCCCGGTTCTGACGGCCCTGGCTACAGAAGGATTGTTGAGTGATGAACGCTTTACCGAGGCGTTTATTAATTCACGTCTGCAACGGGGTTCGGGGCCGACCAGGATCGCCATGGAGTTACAGCAACGTGGTGTCAGCCATGAGCTGGTAACTATCTATCTCGATGAGCGGGATAGCCAGTGGACCCGGCTTGCCATCGAAGTCCGTAGCAAACGCTTTGGTCCCTCCCTCCCCGATGATTTCAAGGAACGCGTCCGTCAGATGCGTTTTTTGCAATATCGCGGTTTTACCCACAGCCAGATCCAGCAGGCGGTGGGGGGAGAAATTGACTGACGCCGCTATCGCGGACCTGTGCCCTTTTGGGTAAAAAGTGCATTTATGCAAGCGCCCTAATGTCTAAAACCAGCAAATTTGGGTACACTACCCGGCTTTAACTCTGTTGTGAACACGTTGCATGAAAACTAGCGCTGACATCCGTTCTGCCTTCCTGAATTACTTCAAAGAACATGGCCATGAGATCGTCGCCTCGAGCTCTCTGGTGCCGGCCAATGACCCAACCCTGTTGTTTACCAATGCCGGCATGGTGCAGTTCAAGGACGTGTTTCTCGGCCAGGATAAGCGCCCCTATACCCGCGCCACCAGTTCACAACGTTGCGTGCGCGCCGGCGGCAAACACAATGACCTGGAAAACGTCGGTTATACCGCCCGTCACCACACCTTTTTTGAGATGCTGGGTAACTTCAGCTTCGGCGATTATTTCAAACACGATGCCATCCGTTTCGCCTGGGAATTCCTCACCGGTGTGTTACAGCTCCCGGCCGATCGCCTGTGGGTCACGGTCTATGCCGATGACAATGAGGCCGCCGATATCTGGCTGAAGGAGATCGGCGTCGATCCCACGCGTTTCTCGCGCATCGGCGACAAGCCGGGTCGTAAAAAATTCGAAAGCGATAATTTCTGGACCATGGGTGACACCGGTCCCTGCGGCCCCTGTACCGAAATCTTTTATGACCATGGGGCGGAGATCCCCGGTGGTCCGCCCGGCACGCCGGAAGAGGATGGCGATCGTTATATCGAGATCTGGAACCTGGTGTTTATGCAATTTAACCGTGATGCCGACGGTACCATGCACCCCCTGCCCAAGCCTTCGGTGGACACCGGCATGGGGCTGGAACGCCTGGCGGCGGTGTTGCAAGGGGTGCACAGCAATTACGAGATCGACCTGTTCGTCAATCTGCTCAATGCCGCGGCCAAGGCCACCGGTAGCAAGGACAAGACCGACAGTTCGCTGAAGGTCATCGCCGACCATATCCGTTCCTGTAGTTTTATGGTGGTCGATGGGGTGGTGCCCTCCAATGAAGGCCGGGGCTATGTGCTGCGCCGCATCATTCGCCGCGCCATTCGCCATGGCCACAAACTCGGTCAGACCGAGGCCTTCTTCCACAAGCTGGTCAAACCCCTGGTGAAGGAAATGGGCGAGGCCTACCCGGAGCTGGCCAAGCAACAGGCCGTGGTGGAACGTATCCTCAAGCAGGAAGAGGAACGTTTTGCCGAGACCCTCGATCAGGGCATGACCATCCTTGAAGAGGTGATCGCCGGATTGAAGGGTAAACAAATCCCCGGCGAGACCATTTTCAAACTCTATGATACCTACGGTTTCCCCATCGACCTGACGGCGGATATCGCCCGCGAGCGTGGACTGAGCATCGACCAGGCCGGCTTCGATACCGAGATGAATGCGCAGAAGGAACGTGCCCGCGCCGTCAAACACTTTGCCGCCGATTACGGTAAGGTGGTCAACATCAAGGGCGATACCCTGTTTACCGGTTATGAACACCTCAGCGACCCCTGTAAGATTAACTCTATATATATAAGTGGCGAATCGATAAAATCGATTCAGGCCGGACAACAGGGCATGATCGTCCTGGGGCAGACCCCGTTCTACGCCGAATCCGGTGGCCAGGCCGGTGACCGCGGCATGCTGGTCGGGCCCTCGGGGCAATTCCGAGTCGACGATACCCAAAAGCAGGGGGGCGCCTTTGTCCACCTGGGTGAGTTGATCGCGGGGAGTATCAATATTGGTGAGACGGTGGATGCCCGGGTCGATACAGACAAACGCCAGGCCACCGCCTTTAATCATTCCGCCACCCACCTGCTGCACGCCGCCCTGCGGACGGTGCTGGGCGAACATGTCAGCCAGAAGGGCTCACTGGTGGATGATGAGAAACTCCGTTTTGACTTTTCCCATTTTGAGGCCGTAACGCCGGAGCAGCTGAAGACCATCGAGGCGATGGTCAATGAGCAGATCCGGGTCAATCATCCGGTCGATACCCGCCTGATGTCGCAAAAAGAGGCCATGGCCAGTGGCGCCATGGCCCTGTTCGGCGAGAAATATGGCGATGTGGTGCGGGTGCTGAGCATGGGGGATTTCTCGGTTGAACTGTGTGGCGGCACCCATGTGAACCGCACCGGTGACATCGGCCTGTTCAAGATCGTCTCCGAGGGAGGCATTGCCGCCGGGGTGCGTCGCATCGAGGCGGTTACTGCCCATAATGCCTTGCAATGGGTGGAGCAGGGCGAGGCCCGGCTCAATGCTATCGCCGGCATGTTGAAGGCGACGCGGGAAAATACCCCCGACAAAGTCCAGCAGATCCTGGATCGTAACCGGCAACTGGAGAAAGAACTGGAGCAGTTAAAATCGAAACTGGCCAGCAACCAAGGCAGTGACCTGCTCGGCCAGGCCCAGGACATCGCCGGGACCAAAATTCTGGCGGCGCGCCTGGATGGAGTGGATGTCAAAACCCTGCGTACCACCCTCGATCAACTCAAAGATAAATTGGGTTCATCCGCGATTGTGTTGGGCGCGGTGAACGAGGGTAAGGTCAATCTGATCGCCGGGGTGAGCAAGGATCGTACAGATCGGCTCCATGCCGGTGAGATGATCGGTGCCGTGGCCCAGCAGGTGGGCGGCAAGGGTGGCGGGCGGCCCGATATGGCCCAGGCGGGTGGTACCAATCCCGAAGCCCTGGATGTTGCACTGGCCTCGGTTACAGATTGGGTCAGGAACAGACTGGATGGTTGATTTAGCTCTTTCTTTATTTACTCAACTAGTGTTTAATTTGCGCCCTTTAGTTTAGGCACGGGTAGTATGGCTCTAATAGTACAAAAATACGGCGGGACCTCGGTGGGCAATGCCGAACGCATCGAGAATGTCGCCCGCAAGGTCAAGGCGACAGCGGAAGCGGGTAACCAGGTAGTGGTGGTCGTCTCTGCCATGAGCGGGGAGACCAATCGTTTGATTGATCTGGCTCACCAAATCACCAAATCCCCAGACTTGCGTGAATACGACGTGCTTGTTTCTACCGGCGAACAGGTTACTATAGCCCTACTCAGTATGGCTCTAAACAAGCTAGGGTGCCCTGCACGTTCCTATACGGGCACCCAGGTACATATTTTGACGGATAGCGCCTATACCAAGGCGCGTATCCTGGATATTGATGAACAGGCGGTACGCTCCGACCTTGAAAAAGGTCGGGTCGTCGTCGTGGCCGGTTTTCAGGGCAAGGATGAAAACGGCAATATCACGACCCTGGGCCGGGGTGGCTCGGACACCACGGCGGTGGCCATGGCGGCGGCCCTCAAGGCCGATGAATGCCAGATTTATACCGATGTAGACGGTGTCTACACGACGGACCCACGGGTGGTCCCCACGGCCAGACGGCTGGAGCGGATCACCTTTGAAGAAATGCTGGAAATGGCCAGCCTGGGTTCCAAGGTATTACAGATTCGTTCGGTCGAGTTTGCCGGAAAATACAATGTCCCCCTGCGGGTGTTATCCTCGTTCGAGGAAGGTCCGGGTACCTTAATAACCTATGAGGAAGAAAAAATGGAACAACCTGTCATTTCGGGCATCGCCTTTAATCGCGATGAAGCCAAATTGACGATATTGGGTGTCCCCGATCAACCGGGTGTGGCTTACAAGATCCTTGGGCCGATTGGTGACGCCAATATAGAAGTGGATATGATCATCCAGAACGTTGCCGCCGATGCGACCACCGACTTTACCTTTACCGTGAATCGTGGTGATTTCGACAAGGCCAGAGCGATTTTACAAAAAGTTGCAAATGAGCTGGGTGCACGTGAAGTCAGTGGTGATCACTCCATCGTAAAGATTTCACTTGTGGGAGTGGGGATGCGTTCTCACGCCGGCGTCGCGAGTACCATGTTCGGCGCTTTGGCGAAGGAAAACATCAATATACGGATGATTTCGACGTCTGAAATCAAGATCTCCGTTGTGGTAGATGAAAAGTATCTGGAATTAGGTGTTCGTGCATTACACACGGCGTTTAATCTGGATCAGGCTCCGGCCGCGTGATCGCCGGTAATTGACACAAATGTCAAGCTGTTTGGTTGTTAAAGTTTGATATTGAATGGTCGATACCACGAAGGAGCGTACCCATAATTGCAAGGAACGCCCTGTTAGAAGTTGAACCGGATTAGAAAGTCCAGGAGAAGTAAACATGTTGATATTAACTCGACGAGTTGGTGAAACGCTCATGATTGGCGATGAGGTGACTGTCACCGTCCTGGGTGTGAAAGGCAACCAGGTCCGCATCGGCGTCAATGCCCCCAAGGAAGTCTCGGTGCATCGGGAAGAGATCTACGAACGTATTAAGAACGAGCAAAAAGAAGCCAACGACGCCTGATTTAGGTGGTTTCGAGCGCTTATTTACCGCAGAAACACTTTACCTCCGCCACCGGCCCTAGTATCCTTGCACCCCTCACGGAGAAGGAGAGATGGCCGAGTAGGTCGAAGGCGCTCCCCTGCTAAGGGAGTATGGGGTTTGTAGCCTCATCGAGGGTTCGAATCCCTCTCTCTCCGCCATTCAAAAGTTACGAGTTAAGAGGAACGAGGTTCGAGGAAATCGTCCACGAGGCTTGAAAAACCGGGTGTGAAAAGGGTATAGTTGCCGCCCTTTAGTTACCTGCCACTTGTTCCTCTGTACTCGTAACTAATTTTAAGCGCCCGTAGCTCAGCTGGATAGAGTACTCGGCTACGAACCGAGCGGTCGGGAGTTCGAATCTCTCCGGGCGCGCCATATTTAGTTTGTAAAAACAAACGGTTATCTTATTGTGAGGTAATCGTTTTTTTACGGCTAAATTTTACTGCCGGCCTTTTGCCGGAGTCTGACCTCCCAAATTGTCTTTTTACCGGCATCGACGAAATCCGCGCTCTATACAAATCAATGTGTTAGCTTTTATGAGCGGCCGTTTAGATTGCTTTAAACATGGTATTGCAGTTTTTCTGCAATTCTGTCGTCAATATTATCAATAAGTTAAATTTGTTTCCGACCACCTGGTTTAGAACCAGGCGGTCTGATTGGACTTCACCCATCGCAGTAGAACCTATTGGCCTTCTTTTGAGACAAGCGTCGATCCCACAGGGCTAGCTGTGTTGAAGTGACTGTGTAGACGAGTACGATTATAAAATGATACTCGCTGTAATCGAAAACATCGGTATTGGTGCGCTCGACAGGGTGTATATTGGATACGACGTAGGTGATAACTTCAATTGGTTGTGGTCACAGGCAAGTCTGGAGGTGTAATGGCAAAACCTGAAAATCATTTTCTCGGCAAGTGGCGTATCGTCTGGATGGAGGCATGGGATACTGATTTCTTTGATATGGAAGGCCCTGCTTACCTCCAAATCAAACGTAACAACGTGGGAGAATTTCACTTTGGTACCGTGCAGGGTGTGATTGATGGCCGTATTGAGATGGTGGATGATCTCCCTCGCTTCAGCTTTTCCTGGGCAGGCAGTGAGGAGATGAATGATGCCGGTGGTCGTGGCTGGATGGTGCGTGAGGGTAAGCAAGTGAATGGCCATATCTATTTTCACATGGGTGAAGAATCCGCTTTTCGAGCGAAGCATGAAGAATGATAAATTATTACATTCTCTTCGTTCTGAAAACGCACGTCTGATTGCGTTACTCGAATCGAATGGGATCGATTGGTGTATACCGAAATCTCCATCTCCCGGGCAAGAAACAGAATCCACTTCGTTGACAACGGAAGAAAAGGTCGCACTATTCCGTCGCCTCTTTCGGGGCAGGACCGATGTTTACCCGGTTCGCTGGGAGAGCAAGGCGGGCAAATCCGGTTACTCTCCCGCATGCGCCAATGAATGGAAGCCGGACATTTGCGCCAAGCCACGCATTAAGTGCGCCGACTGTAGCAAGCGATCATTGATCCCGGTCAGTGAGCAAACTATTTTTGATCACCTCGCCGGGAATCATATCATTGGCGTCTATCCTTTGTTAGGCGACGATACATGCCACTTGCTTGCTGTTGATTTTGATAAAGCCGAATGGCGTGAAGATGCCCGTTCCTTTGTGCAGTCATGCCGGGAGCTTGGTGTGCCTGTCGCGCTGGAGATTTCCCGTTCCGGCAATGGTGCCCACGCCTGGATATTCTTTTCCTCGGCTGTTCCTGCTCGGGATGCGAGGCGCCTGGGCACGGCGATTATCAGCCACACATGTAATCGCACCCGGCAGTTGGAACTTGGTTCCTATGATCGTCTTTTTCCAAACCAGGACACGATGCCAAAAGGGGGATTTGGAAACTTGATAGCCCTGCCTTTACAGAAAAAGCCGCGAGAACAGGGTTACAGTATTTTTGTCGATGATGCGTTGCAACCCTATCCGGATCAATGGGCGTTTCTTGCTTCGATTCAACCAATGTGTGTTCAGGACATTGAACCGATGATTCTTTTGATCACGGGCAATAAACACCCCCTGGATGTCACCTTCATTAGTGATGAAGATTTGCGAGAACCCTGGAAACAGCCGGATTCGAAATCAAATAAATTGACAGACCCTATGCCAGAGTCCGTGAATATCACCCTGGCCAACATGATCTATATTGAAAAGGAGCCGCTACCTCCGCCCTTGATAAACCGGCTAATCCGCCTGGCGGCATTTCAAAACCCTGAGTTTTACAAGGCACAGGCGATGCGCTTTCCGGTATGGGACAAACCACGGGTTATCGGTTGTGCGGAGAATTTTCCACAACATATCGGTTTGCCTCGTGGTTGTCTGGAGGCGATCCTGAGTTTATTACATGATAACGGTATTCGATGTGAATTACAGGATGAACGGTTTTCAGGTAACCCGGTTGATATCCAATTCGAAGGGACGCTACGAGACGATCAGGAGCTTGCCGTCAATGCCATGCTTAAATATGATACCGGTATCTTATGCGCCCCGACTGCATTTGGAAAAACAGTGACCGCAGCAGCACTCATTGCCCGCCGGGGTGTAAACACTTTGATACTGGTACATCGCACTGAGCTGTTGAAGCAGTGGAAAGAGCGGCTTCAGTCGTTTCTCAATGTTGAAAAAGGCGTGGTAGGGACGATGGGGGGAGGTAAGGTCAAACCAACGGGCATTATCGACATTGCGGTGATGCAGACGTTGACCCGCCGGGAAGCGCTATGTGATCAACTGGACCGGTATGGGCAGGTGATCGTCGACGAATGCCATCATCTCTCAGCGTTCTCTTTCGAGAATATTCTTAAACGTACCAATGCGAAATATGTTCTGGGCCTGACGGCAACACCCATACGCCGCGATGGCCAGCAACCCATCATTTATATGCAATGTGGCCCTATACGCCACACTGCTGATGTACCAGAGAATGCACCAAAAGAGTTGGAGGTGATACCGCGTTACATCACCTCGATTATTGATACTCACGCGGACGTGCGTATTCAGGAACTCTTCCACCATTTGGCTGAAGATACAGGTAGAACCAAATCAATTGTCACTAATATCTTAGAACTCTACAAACAAGGGCGAAAGGTGCTTGTATTGACAGAGCGCACCGATCACCTGGAGGCCATAAAAAAGGCACTGAATTCTCAAATCCAGTATTTTTATACCTTGCACGGCCGTATGTCGAAAAAACAGCGTACTACAGCAATCAGTGAACTGGAGGCGCTTCCAGCTGATGCCCCACGGGTACTGCTTGCGACAGGAAAACTGGTGGGTGAAGGGTTTGACCATCCACCACTCGACACCCTGGTACTCGCCATGCCGATCTCGTGGAAGGGCGCGCTACAACAGTACGCAGGACGGCTACACCGTGAACACGCCACTAAAACCGATGTCAAGATCATCGATATTGTCGATACCGGCCATCCTGCATTATTGCGAATGTGGGAGAAACGCCAGCGAGGGTATCGGGCAATGGGGTATCGTCTTACTGAAACTTGAAATATTTAGTTCAGCAATGCCACTTGTGAGGCGCTGATTAAGAAATATTAAGACCTGCTGATATTAAAGAATTCGCGCAAAAGCAATTTTCGAAACCCCAAATTGAAGTGGTCTAATGATTTTCCAGGGTATTTTTGACACCCCAGTCATATGCAAAAGTCTTGTATTTCTGGTGCTTTTCGCATATAAATGGGGGTATGGCTTTTCTTGACCACTATCTCGATGAACAGCTTTCCCATGGCCGGGCTTACTTCTCTCGGGAAGAGGCGTTAGAAGCGCTTGGCCTGAGTTCGGCGGCATTTATTGCTGCTGCGAGTAGGCTGGCAAAGAAGCATCGGCTGGTGTCCCCCCGTCGAGGTTTCTATCTGATCCTGCGGCCGGAGGATAGGGTGGCCGGTGCGCCTGACCCGGTTCGCTGGATCGACCCCTTGATGAAATATTTAGGCCTCGATTATCGAATCTCTTTGTTGCGGGCGGCTGCTTTCCATGGTTCCTCGCACCAGGCGGCCATGGTCTTTCAGGTGATCATCCCGAGGCAACTGCGGGCATTCGATATCGGTCGTCACCGGCTCCAGTTCATTTACCAGGCCCCAGCGGCCTTCGCCAAAACCAACCTGCCCGATTGGCTTTCGCAAATGAAAAGCGAGTCGGGTTTCGCCAAAGTGGCCGGTGTGGAACTGACCCTTCTGGATTGTGCCCGCTACTTCCATAAGGCCACCGGTATCAATGGCGTGGCCCAGATTGTCCAAGACCTCGGTGCAAAGGCCGAACCACGCAAACTGGCGAAAGCCGCCATGGCCTACGAGAACTCCGCCGTGCGTCGGCTTGGGTATCTGCTGGACCGCACCGGTCACGCACGTCAGGCCAAGGTCCTGGAACCCTTCGCCAGGAAGGCCAAATCAATGAAATCCCTGGACCCTTCCATAAAACCCCTGACTGAATCACTGGCTGAACTGTACGAAAAAGATGCCAAGTGGATGCTTGTGATCAATGAACCCGTGGAGATCGACTTTTGATTCCAGGCTCATATATTCAAGAATGGAGCAGCAAAGCGCCCTGGCCGGATTCGAGACTGGTAGAGCAAGACCTGATCATCTCCCGCGCATTGTGTGACCTGTTCAATTCGCCTGCATTGGCGGGAAAGATTGCCTTTCGTGGTGGCACTGCGATCAACAAGCTACTTTTCCGGCAACCCCTGCGCTACTCGGAAGACATCGACCTGGTGCAAACGCAACCGGAACCCATTGGTACCACAATCGATGCCATTCGTGACGCGCTCTCGTGGTTGGGCAAATGTAACCGGCATCAAGCCGGTCACTCGATGCACCTGGTATTCAAATTTACCCCCGAAGTTGCCCCTGAGACCTCGCTCAAACTGAAGGTCGAGATCAATACCCGTGAGCACGAGAGTCTGTATGGCATCCGGAAATATCCCTTCGAGATTGACAGTCGCTGGTATCAGGCGAAAACCGGTATCGCATCATTCGAACCCGAGGAACTGTTCGGGACAAAGCTTCGAGCGTTGCTACAGCGGCGCAAAAACCGCGATCTGTTCGATTTGTATGTGGGGCTCAAGCAGCTTTCCATGGACCCTGATAAGCTCATTGCCTGCTTTGAGCATTACTTGGTGCTGGAGGGTAAGCCGATCTCTCGGGCCGTTGCTGAGCAGCGAATGTTGGAGAAGCTGAATCGAAGCCTGAGCGAAGACATCGCACCACTGTTGCCCGCCGGGATACGGTTTAATGATGACGATGCCATGGGTGCATTCAATCATGTCTGGACAGAACTGGTTGCAAGGATCAAAGGTGAGCCATGGAAGCTTTCCGAGCAAGTGATAAATGAGCTGCGCAATGGGAAGATGCCAAATTTACTTCGGTAGGGTGCTGCCTCAATCGACCTGTACTCTAGATCTATGCCGATATTCAAAGTTGCCAAATGAAAGGCAGTGACCTACTGGTTAGCGAATCCAACGCTAGGTGACTCAAATACGCCGCACCGCCAATTAACAGCACTCCCCTTACTATCTTCTCGAATTCATCCTGAGGTTCCCAATGGTAGACCTTGTGCATTCCGGTGGCCAGCAAACCGAGAGTTGTGATGCTATTGAAGAATTGTCAATGATTGGGGTTCCCTACGGCAGGTTCAATCATATCCGGTAATCTCCCTAAGAATGTACCAATGGGTATGGTTGCAGCAGGGTGATGCAGGGCACACGATTTTTCTGAGGTGTCGTTTTGGGCCATGACAAGCGCAGCCAATACGCCTGCAAATTGGTGGGTAGGACCGTTCATTATGATCTCCTGTAATTATTTCAGTTTTATTTTAACTTCCTCAATCCTGCCAGTGTTAGGTGGGAAGGGCTGCCGAACTTTTGCCGGGATCAGTCCTGCTCAGTTATGCATTGTCGAGCTGTTTGCAACGGACGCCAACGCCTAAAGTATAATTAACACAGCAGCTTACGATTTGACCTGTGAGCTACGAACCAGGCGGTCGGGAGTTCGAATCTCTCAGGGCGCGCCATTTACACAAAACGCCATCGCGGCTGCTTTTTTATTGGTACATGGACATCATGGATTTGGTAACGTCGTTTATCGATTCAGAAGGCCGAGAAACCCTTGGGTATTACTCTCAAACCCTTTTCTGTAATTTCAAATCGTTCCCTATCCTGTTTGAGGTCAGCACCGATAATAGTCTTTTTCGGGATGACGACCCCTTTTTCAATGATGCAGTTTTCGATATGGCAGCTCTTACCAATGTGTACACCATCAAATACGATGGCATTTTGTACGACCGCCTCGTCACTGACGATGATATTGTTAAATAGAATCGAGTTCTGCACGCTGCTGCCGGTGATGACACTGCCGGCGCCGATGATCGAATTGATAAAAATACCTTCATTGCCGTAATCACCCGGTGCGGTTCGGGCCGGGGGATGCTGGCCGACATAGCTGCGTATCAGCCAGTCCGGCTGATAGAGGTTGAGAGGTTGTTCATACTTCAGCAGGTCCATGCTCGCCTCGTAGTAATCATCCAGTGAATGCAGCGCGCGCCAATAACGATCCTGGCTGACCCGT
>JAHEDB010000031.1:0-2621 GCA_024641465.1 Chromatiales bacterium
CGGCCTGAGTATCGCCCTGTTTATCATGGCCTATGGTTTTCGCACCGATGGGCGGATCAACCGGCTGGAGGGAGGGCTCTTGTTACTGGGCTACGTCGCCTACATGGTTACCTTATACTATTCAATAACGGGGTGAGCTTATGCAAACGGAACACTTTACAGTCCTCAATGTGAAATGCGGCGGCTGCGCCGCCAATATTAAAAAGGGCCTGGCCACCTTCGAGGGTATTCAGGCTGTCGAGGTCGATATCAAGACAGGCGCCGTCACGGTCGAAGGCGACAAGCTGGACCGGGGGCATCTGACTAACAAACTGGCCGAGCTGGGATATCCTGAAACCTGATCCACAGCCATGCGCTATGCTTTATTAACCGACACAAGGCAAACCGACCCCGAGATGGACAGTAATAAAATCAAAACCCTGGCGCAGGCCGTGATCGACACCGAGCACCTCGCCATCCAGGCCCTGAAATCCCGTATTGATGATGATTTCGTCGCGGCCTGTCGCTTTATGCTGGAATGTGAAGGCCGCATCGTGGTCACCGGCATGGGGAAATCCGGTCACATCGGCAGCAAGATCGCCGCCACCCTCGCCAGTACCGGTAGTCCGGCCTTCTTCGTCCACCCGGGTGAGGCCAGCCACGGCGACCTCGGCATGATCACCCGCAAGGATGTGGTGCTGGCCATCTCCAGTTCCGGGGAAACCGATGAAATCCTGACTATCGTACCGTTGATCAAGCGGCTCAATGTGCCCCTGATCGCCATGACCGGCAAACCGCAATCCAGCCTGGGCAAGGACGCCACCGTGCACCTGGACATCAGTGTCGAAAAAGAGGCCTGTCCCCTCGGCCTCGCCCCTACCGCCAGCACCACCGTGACCCTGGTCATGGGAGATGCCCTGGCCGTGGCCCTGCTCGAGACCCGCGGTTTTACCGCCGATGACTTCGCCCGTTCCCATCCCGGCGGCCGCCTCGGCAAACGGCTGTTGTTGCACGTCAGGGACATCATGCACAGCGGGCCGGATTGTCCCAGCGTCGACGGGGCGGCCAGCCTGAGTGAGGCCCTGACCGAGATGACCCGCAAAAAACTCGGTATGACTTCTATCGTCGATAGTAGTGGTAAAATACTCGGGGTCTTTACCGACGGCGACCTGCGCCGGGTACTGGACCACGGTGAGGTCAATATCAAAAAGCTGTCCATCAAAGACTGTATGACGGCGAACTGCAAGACCATCACATCTGACAAGCTGGCCGCCGAGGCCCTGCATATCATGGATAGTAAAAATATTAATGCCCTGCCGGTAGTCGATGAAAATAACCGACTTATCGGCGCCCTGAACATGCACGACCTGCTCAAGGCCGGGGTTGTCTAACCGATCTATACCAAACCCTTACCATAGCCACTTACTAATAAGAATATTATGCAAGATATATTGGACAAAGCCCGCCTGATCAAACTGGTCATCTTCGATGTCGATGGTGTGTTGACCGACGGTAGTCTGTTTCTCGGTGATGATGGACAGGAGTACAAGGCCTTCAACGCCAAAGACGGTCTGGGCATGAAACTCCTGCAGGCCAGCGGGGTCGAAATCGGTATCATCACCGCACGAACCTCCAGGGTGGTCGAACACCGCATGCACAGTCTCGATATCAAACACGTTTATCAGGGGCGTCACGACAAGGGGCTGGCGTTTGATGAACTGATCGACAAGCTTGGACTCCGTCATGAGCAGGTGGCCTATGTCGGTGACGACGTGATCGATCTGCCGGTCATGCGTAAGGCCGGACTGGCCATCGCCGTGCAGGATGCCCATCCCCTCGCCAAGCAGCATGCCCACTGGCAAACCCCCCACAACGGTGGCCGGGGTGCGGCACGCGATGTCTGCGAACTCATTATGGAAGCCCAGGGGACGATCCAGACCCAATGGGATAAATTTCTGTAAATGGGCAAGATCCGCTTTCTTGCCATTGCCCTGCTTGTCATAGGTATCGCGTTTTTTACCAGTTGGTTACTCCGCACCCTGGGGGAGACACCGCTGGTCAAGACCGATGGCATGAATCGCGAGCCGGACTATTTTTTTACCGAGTTTGTCGCCACGGCACGTGATATACAGGGCAATATCACCTATCGACTCGAGGCAAAAAAACTGCAACACCTGCCATATAATGGCAGTATGCGCCTGGAAAAACCTTATATAGAGTTGTTTCATGACAAGGACCAACCCTGGCAGACCTGGGCCGAGCAGGGTGTGTTTTATGAAAAGCGGCGACTGGCGACCCTGACGGGCAAGGTGCGAATCCATCGCGCCGCGGATGAGACCAGCCAGCCGGTAACCCTGCTGACCGAATCCCTGACCCTGGACATGCGTGACAAGATCGCCAAAACCTCGGACGAGGTACAAATTACCAGCGGTGAAGATATACTCTATGCAACGGGTATGCTGGTCGATCTGGAGACCGGCCGGGTTGAGCTGCATTCCAAGGTGCAAGGAAAATATGAAGTCCCCAAGCAAAAATAGTTTTCTGCTGTTAAGTCTGCTCTGCCTGCCCGGCGCGACGCATGCCCTGAGCAGTGACCGCGAGCAACCGATCTTCATCGAGGCCGACGAGGTGGAGATCGACAA